>JAOTYD010000052.1 GCA_029862005.1 Gammaproteobacteria bacterium
AGCGCCGTCACCCCTACCGGTGGTTGAAGGTTGGCATGTTCCGGCCGCGCTCGACGATGACGGCTTGCTGGAAGTCAAGGCAGCGTTCGTTGCGGCTGCCAAAAGGGCGGTTGCGGTCGGATTTCGAACTCTCGAATTGCACATGGCGCATGGTTACCTGTTGCACAGCTTTCTGTCGCCGTTGGGTAATGAGCGCAGCGATGCCTATGGTGGGGATATCGAGGGACGCATGCGCTTTCCCCTTGAAGTGGCCGCGGCAGTGCGTGCGGCAATACCGGATGACCTGCCGCTGTTTGCCCGCATCTCGGCAATCGATGGCAAGGAAGGCGGCTGGTCCATCGAGGACTCTGTTGTGTTTGGCAGACACATGGCTGAAGTGGGTGTCGACGTAGTCGATTGCTCTTCGGGCGGTATCGGCGGTGCACCCCGTTTTCGCAGTGACGATAACGGCAAGCCGCTGACCGCGGATTCGGCGCGCGGACCGGGATTCCAGGTGCCATTCTCCCGTCGGCTGCGTGACGAGGCCGGTATCATGTCGATGGCGGTGGGTGTCATTATCGATCCACACCAGGCCGAAGAAATTCTACAAAGTGGTGGAGCCGACCTGGTGGCGCTGGGTCGGGAGCTGATGTATGACCCATTCTGGCCGCTACATGCTGCCGAGGCACTCGGTGTCGATCCTGATTATCACATGTGGCCTGAGCAATACGCCTGGGCAGTCGATCGGCGCGCCCAGATCAAGGCGCTGAATCAGGGTGACCAGTAGCATTGGGAAAATACCAACACCAGATAGTAGCTGCGTCACTAACATTAATAATCTTTCCAGTGAATAATTAGCAGCTGCGAAATAGTCTGTTAACATAGCGCTTTTTTCAGGCTCCCCGGTGACGATATGGCCCGCAGCGATTTCACTATTGGCAGTTTCTTCCTACGTTTTCTGTTTGCGCTAGCGCTCGTGTTTCTGACCTACAATCCGAGTGGTTACTCGTGGGTAGGATATTTGCAGTCGGATATTGCCCCTGTTTACAAGGCGGCGAGCGGTATCTTACTGTTAATCGGTTGGGTCATGTTCCTGCGAGCGACCTGGCGTTCGCTCGGTCCCATCGGCACGGCACTGGCGGTAGCGTTTTTCGGTATCCTGATCTGGCTGTTTATCGAGTGGGGATTTTTTGCGCTCGATGATTCAGTTGTAATTCAGTGGGTGGTGTTGTTCGTGCTGACCGGTGTGCTGGCTGTCGGCATGTCCTGGTCACATGTGCGCCGCAAGCTGTCGGGGCAGTACGACACCGATGAGATCGAGGGTTAGCACCAAATCCTGTAACTACGCTGTACCGGTAATTTGATGTCGTCCCGGGCCGAAACCGTCATCCTCCTGCATGGGCTGCTGCGCACGGATCGGTCGATGCGTAAGCTCGAAAAAGCCCTGCAAAAGCACGGTTACTCGGTCCAGAACGTCAGTTACGGATCAACCCGCAAAAACATCGAAGCGCTGGCCACGGAAGCGATCGGCTCGGCACTGGCGACCTGCCCAGCGGGGCACCGGGTACATTTCGTGACGCATTCGATGGGCGGTATCCTCGTAAGGCAGTACCTGAGGCACCACGACATCGACAACCTGGGGCGCGTGGTCATGCTCGGCCCGCCCAACAAGGGCAGCGAGGTTGTTGACAAGATGCGCGATTTTCCCGGATTTTATTTTATTCACGGTGACGCCGGGCTCGAACTTGGCACCGGCGCTACCAGTGTCCCCAACAAGCTGGGACATGCAAATTTCGATCTCGGCGTCATCGCCGGCACGCGCAGTGTCGACTTCATCATGTCGCGCATGATTCCGGGCACTAACGATGGTCGGGTATCGGTCGAGAATACCAAGCTCGAGGGTATGCGCGACCACCTCGAGATGGAAGTGACCCATACCTTCATGATGCGAAATCGCAAGGTCATCGACCAGGTTATTCATTACCTCGAAACCGGCAAGTTCAGGCGCGTCAGCTAACACGGCATGAGTGCTGCCTTACCATTGAGAATGGTGCGGGAAGGCTATGACACGTCGAGTATTCTGGGTCCGTGTGCCAGGCATGCATCGGTTGATTTTCAGTCTCCATCCCTGTTGCCGGGCCGCAGGTGCGAGCTTTACCTGAAGTTCTTTTAAGCGAGCAGATTAGGATCTTTTGATCCGGTGCCTTTTCAGAAAACTGTCAATTTTAGTGGCTGCTTGCGTACCGATCACCTTATTTCGTACCTCGGTCAAGAGCGCGAACCTGGCCATTTCTGTCCAGTGGTAGACCTCCCTGTTCTCGAGTTCTTCGATAAGCTGAAGCGATGCCTTAGCAAGATTTCTCTCCCTGCGGCTAAAATGAGGGTCTTCAATAATCCTGGTCAAACTGCGTTTTACGTCAATCATCGCGTCTCCGAGGCAGGCCCCCGCTAAACCATGTCCGGTTTGGTATTACTCAGTTTTACTGAACAGACAATAATGCCATGACAGTAAGTCAATATAGTTGATTTGCAGCAATTTTGTTGGCGTCAATACTCCGGCGCCTGGACCGCTGCTTGAAAGTGCCGAACGGTAAAACGCAACAGATCTCGAATGTCTCCTGTTGCGCGAAAGGGTACTGGATTAATATCAGCGAAGCTTACTGCTGGTGTTTCTGCGCGTACATCAGTTCGTCCCCGGCATTCAATAGTTCGCCGATTGACGAGTGTACGTCAGGATAGAATTCTACGATACCGTGGGAAAAACCAATCTGGTAATCCGGGTTTACCTTCAATTTCCGTTGTTCCAGCCCGCTTTTAAATCTGCTGACAATAGACTTGGCGGTTTTCTTACAGGCATCTGCAAATAAAATGACGAATTCGTCACCGCTCATTCTCGCAATGACGTCGGAATCCCGGGATATCACTTCCAGGTTTTCGGCGAAAACAGACAGGGTTCGATCGCGTGGCTTGATGCCATGACCAGTGCCTGCTGGCGCGCCTCCCGGAAGTTGATCCAGGATTTGTAAAAATCCGGTAGCGGCTGCAGCCTGCCAGCAACGCGATGCAGGCGGCGGTCGGGCAGCGCTTGAAGATTCGGTTCAGGGATTCCTCATGATACAAACCCGTTTATCTTAACAGTTTTGGCAACGGGAAAATCACGTCTTCGGTGAACCCGAGTGCGGATACCTTACCGGCACCGTGCTGCTGTAAAAAACTGATAACGTTCTGCACCAGTAATTCGGGTGCGGACGCTCCTGCCGTCACTCCGATGCAGGATTTGTTTTCAAGCCATTCGGTCTGTATGTCGTCCTCGTTATCGATAAGATAGCCTTCGATCTGTTTATTCTCGGCGATTTCACGTAATCGATTCGAGTTCGAACTGTTGCGCGAGCCAACCACCAGTATCAGGTCGCATTTTTCGGCGAGCTGCTTGACCGCATCCTGGCGGTTCTGCGTGGCATAACAGATATCTTCCTTCTTCGGCCCCTGGATTTCAGGGAACGTCTCGAACAGGCAATCTATGACGATGGCGGTGTCGTCCTTTGATAATGTTGTTTGCGTGACGAAGCGCAGCTTCTGCTGGTCGCGCACCTTGAGATTACGCACGTCGTCGGCAGATTCAACCAGGTAAATTTCACCACCGTTTGAATGGTCGTACTGGCCCATGGTGCCCTCGACTTCCGGGTGTCCCCGGTGCCCGATCAGCACGGTTTCGATTCCCTTGCGACTATAGCGACTGACCTCCATGTGTACCTTGGTGACCAGCGGACAGGTCGCGTCAAAGACCTTGAGCTGACGTCGTTTGGCCTCTTGCTGCACAGCTTTGGAAACGCCATGAGCGCTGAAGATCACGTAATTATCGTCAGGAATCTGGTCGAGTTCCTCGACAAATATCGCGCCCTTGCTTTTGAGGTCGTCGACGACATAGCGGTTGTGTACAACTTCGTGACGCACGTAGATCGGTGCGCCGAATAGCTGCAGCGCGCGCTCGACAATTTCGATGGCGCGGTCTACCCCGGCGCAGAATCCACGTGGGTTGGCTAGCAGAATTTCCATTAGTGCAAGACTTTCGGTTCGGCCGGGTCGTTATCGACAGCAACGATTTTAACGCTGTAACGAACCGTTTGACCAGCGAGCGGATGATTGAGATCGACACGTACTTCGTGGTCGTTAAAGTCCAGTATCGTGCCCGGAAGCGTTTCTCCTTCCTCGTTGGCAAACTCGATGATCAAACCCTTCTCGAGCTCGATGTCCGGGTCAAATTCGGTACGCGCCATCGAGCGAAACAGGGTTTCGTCAATATAGCCAAAAGCGAGATCAGGGCCGATATCAATGGTCTGCTCATCACCTTCCTTCAACCCGATCAACGCCAATTCCAGTCCTTCGGCCATTTCACCGTGACCCAGCGCCACTGTCATCGGCTCGTCGTCGAAGTTGTCTTCGAGCACGCGGTCGTCGGTTAGGCCAATTCGATAGAAAAGCGTTACTCGACTGTTACGTTCTATCATGCTCATGCTACTCGTGCTCAGGTTTTCCGATGCCGGCGAAACTGGTCAGGATCAACAGGGCAGCGCCGATGCTGATCGAAGCATCAGCAATATTAAACGCCGGAAACGGGTAGGAGCCAAGCCAGACCTGAATGTAGTCGATAACGTGACCAAGCATTACGCGATCAATCAGGTTGCCGATCGCACCGCCGAGAATGAGGCACAACGACGCCGCGGTCAGGGTATCCTCGGCCGGTAGTTTCCTGATCCATTGAACGATAACCGCACTGATGACGATGGCAATCAATGTAAACAACCAGCGTTGCCAGCCCCCGGCATCGGCCAGGAAACTGAATGCGGCGCCGGTGTTGTAAGTCAGGTACCAGTCAAAAAACGGGAACAGGTTAACCGCCTGGTGCGGTGTTAACTGCGATTCGGCAACCTGTTTGGCCGCCTGGTCGAGTATGACTACGACCAGGCTGACCCATAACCATCGAAGCTGGGGTGACACGGTTTTCATAACCGGATAGCAACCTCAGGCGTAGCGACGCTGCTCACCATCACCATCTACATTCTCGATGCAGCGTTCGCAAAGTTCCGGATGATTATCGTGACTGCCTACTTCCTCGCGGTGATGCCAGCAACGCACGCATTTTGGGTGGACGCTCGGATGGGCCTGGATCAGGATTCGATTACCGTTGCGCAGCGTTACCACGTCCGCGCTCTTTGTTGAGTCCAGCACGGAGATGCTCGCGGCAGACGTAATCATGACAAATCGTAACTCGTCACTGATAACCTGCAGTTGATCAACCAGTGCCTGGTCGGTGAGAATCTCTACCTCGGCATCGAGACTCGAACCAATCTTCCCCGTCTGGCGCAGTGCTTCGAGTTTGCGTGTCACCTCGGCACGCACCTGCTCGAGTGAGTCCCAAACCGCTGAATCTACCTCGGGATTAGAGTAGGCAAACAGGCCGTCATACCACTCGGCGGTGAATACCCCGAGTTCCGCCCGCGTGCCGGGCATATTTTCCCAGACTTCATCCGCGGTAAAGCTCAAAACCGGCGCGATCCAGCGGGTCATCGCCTCGGTGACGTGGTACATCGCGGTCTGGCAGGAGCGACGCGCGAGGGAATTCGCCTGGGTGGTGTACTGCCGGTCCTTGATGACGTCGAGATAGAATCCTCCCAAGGTTTCCGAGCAGAAATTATGAATCTTTTGAATCGCGATATGGAAATGATAATCGTCGTAGTGTGCTTGCAATGCAGACTGTAGATCAAATGTCTCCGCGACGATCCACCGATCCAGGGCCAGCAATTCGTCGGCGTCAACCAGATCCCGGGCAGGATCGAAACCGTTGGTATTGGCCAGCAGGAAGCGCAATGTATTGCGGATGCGGCGGTAGGAGTCTGCCGTGCGTTTCAGGATTTCGTCCGATATCGACATTTCACCGGAGTAATCGGTAGCAGCGACCCACAGTCGCAGAATATCGGCCCCGAGAGTTTTGGTGACCTTGATCGGCGCAATCACGTTGCCGACCGACTTTGACATTTTCATGCCCCTGGCATCAACGGTAAAGCCGTGCGTCAGCACCTGGCGATACGGCGCCTGGCCGTGCATCGCGCAGGAAGCCAGCAGCGACGAGTGAAACCAGCCGCGGTGCTGATCCGAGCCCTCGAGGTACATGTCGGCGGGAAAAGTGAAGCGGTCGTCCTGCTGCAGGACGCTGTAGTGAGTAGTGCCCGAATCGAACCAGACGTCGAGGGTATCGCCGAGCTTGATGTAGTCGTCAACCTCGTCACCCAGTAATTCGCTCGCCTCGAGTGAAAACCAGGCCTGGATTCCATTTTGCTCGATTCGTTTTGCCACCGCCTCGATCAGCTCGGTGGTGCGCGGGTGCAGCGCGTTGGTTTCGCGATGCATGAATAAAGGGATCGGCACGCCCCAGTAGCGTTGTCGCGAGATGCACCAATCGGGACGGTTTTCGATCATGCTTTCGATGCGAGCCTGGCCCCAGGATGGGACCCAGCGAACTTTCTTGATCTCGGCCATGGCCAGGTCGCGCAGCCCGGCCTGTTCCATGCTGATGAACCATTGCGGGGTGGCGCGAAAGATGATCGGCGACTTGTGTCGCCAGCAGTGCGGGTAGCTGTGTTGAAATTTTTCCACATGAATGAGCGCATCTTTTTCCTTTAGCACTTCGATGATGTGGTCATTTGCCTTGAACACGTGTTCACCGGCAAAAATCTCGGTACTGGGAAGGAAGCAGCCATCATCGCCAACCGGATTGTAAATTTCGAGATCATATTTTATGCCGAGCTCAAAGTCGTCCTGGCCGTGCCCTGGTGCGGTGTGCACTGCCCCGGTCCCCGCCTCGAGGGTAACGTGCTCACCAATAACCAGCAACGATTCGCGGTCGTAAAACGGGTGTTGCAGGCGATGGCGTTCCAGGGCTTCACCTTTAGCGTGTGCGACTGTTTTATACGTATCGATCCCGTAACGGGCGAGCGCTTCTTTCATCAGGCCTTCGGCGAGAAACAGGCGCTCGGTGCCGAGGTCGGTTTCGGCCTGCAGCAGCACGTATTCTTCCGTCGGATTCAGTGCAACGGCGAGATTGGCCGGCAGGGTCCATGGCGTCGTGGTCCAGATTAGCACCGAGATCGGTCCTTCCCCAGGACCATCCTTTTCGATTTCCAGCGCGCTGACAAATGCGGTCTCGTCGATCACCGCGAAACGTACATCGATCGCGGGTGAGGTTTTGTCCCGGTAATCAACCTCGGCCTCGGCGAGCGCCGAACCACAGTCAATGCACCAGTGAACCGGTTTATCGCCGCGCACAACATGCCCGTTTTCGATAATCTTGCCGACCGCGCGCACGATATTAGCCTCGGTATCAAAGTTCATTGTCAGGTATGGCCGGAACCAGTCGCCGAGGACGCCGAGACGGATGAAATCGAGTCGCTGCTGGTCGATCTGTTTGAGTGCATAGTCGCGACAGGCCTGGCGAAACTCATCCGCCTCGACCTTGACGCCTACCTTGCCCAGGTTTTTTTCCACCTGGTGTTCGATTGGCAATCCATGGCAGTCCCAGCCGGGTACGTAGGGCGCATCTTCACCATTCAAGGTGCGTGATTTGACAATCATGTCCTTCAGAATCTTGTTGACCGCGTGGCCGATATGGATATCGCCATTGGCATAGGGAGGACCATCGTGCAGGACATAGCGCTTGCGGCCGACACGGGCATCGCGGATCACCTGGTAAAGATTTTGATCCTGCCATTTCTGCAACCGTTCGGGTTCGCGATTGGCGAGGTTGCCGCGCATCGGGAATTCGGTGTCGGGTAAATTTAATGTAGATTTGTAGTCAGCCAACTGTCTTTTGTCTCTGTTTAAAGAAAGCAATTGCCTTCTCGGTATCGCGCCCGATCCAGGTGCTTAATTCCTCGAGGGAATCGAACTTCTCTTCTTCTCGAATTTTGTGCAAAAACTCGACCTCGACGCTATAGCCATATACGTCCTGATCAAAACCAAGAATATATACTTCGAGAATAGTATCGACGCCATTAACCGTGGGGCGGGTACCGATGCTGGCCACGCCCTGTAGCACGCGATTATCTATTCCTTTCACGTTAACCGCAAATATTCCTTTAACGATCAGGGTTTTATCACCCATCTTGATATTTATAGTCGGGTATCCCAGCTCGCGCCCGAGCTTCTGTCCATGCGCAACTCTGCCCGACAGTGAATAGGGTCGCCCAAGCAGTTCGGCGGCCTTTTCAAAATCACCCCGGTTGATACTGTCGCGGATACGCGTGCTGCTGACGCGCTCGCCGTCGATCATCAGGGTTTCGGTCTCGTCGATCATAAAACCGAAACGTTCGCTGTTGTCTTTGAGAAACTGAAAATTTCCCTGTCGATTCTTGCCGAAGTGGAAGTCATCACCGATTACGAGGTGCCGGGTATTGAGGCTGTCGACCAGGATTTTCTGGACAAATTCCTCTGCGCTTTGTCCGGCGAGTTGTTGATCGAAGTGCAGGCATAGCAGGTAATCGATTTGCTGTGCCTTCAAGTAGGCTATCTTTTCGCGAAACCGTGCCAGGCGTTTGGGCGCCTTGTCCGGCGCAAAATATTCAATTGGCTGGGGCTCGAAAATAATCACCACGGTTGGCAGGGAAGCGCTTGCGGCAACCTGCTTCAACTGGCTGATGACGAGTTGATGGCCACGATGCACCCCATCGAAGTTGCCGATGGTAACCGCGCTGGCGGGTAGCGGGCGCGTCAAATTGTAGAGGCCACGTATTAACTTCATCAAAGATCAGGCGACGAGATGTTGGCGACGAAAACCCATTATCCAAAGCATTATGCCGTAGCACAAGATCGCGGGCAGGATCATCCAGGCGAGCTGGATGAGACGTTGATGCCAGTGCCACTCACTCCAGAGTTCCAGGCCCGGGAGCAGAAATTGAATTACCACGGTCATTGCGATACAGGCGCACAGGATTTTAAGCAAGGGTTTACTGAAAGTTTTGAGTGAGCCCAGGATGGCTTCGTGGCGTAATTCACGCGCCAGCCGGAAGGCGTTGAAATAGGCCGCGGCGCTGGTCGCAAGCGCAAGTCCGACATGCGGTGCGAGAAAGTCGGCTTGCAGCATCGAGACGACGAAAACAACATTCAGCACCATGTTGAATATCATCGCCTGGATACCGATACGCACCGGTGTTTTCGTGTCCTGGCGGGCGTAGAATCCGCTCGCGAGAATCTTGATCAGGATGAATGCCGGCAAGCCAAGGCTGTAAGCCATCAGGCTGTAGGCCGCCATCATTGAATCATGCGTCTGGAACGCGCCGTATTCGAACAGTGTCGCCAGTATCGGTTGGGCCAGCAGGAACAGGCCGAAAGTTGCCGGTACCGCGATGATCAGGGCCAGTTGTATCGCCCAGGTCAGGGTCTTATTAAAGCTATTGTCTCCTTCACTGTAATGTGCCGCGGACAGGTTGGGCAGCACCACGGTTGCGAGCGCGATACCGAACACGCCTAGCGGAAACTCGAGCAGGCGATCCGAGTAATAGAGCCAGGAGACACTTCCGGTAACCAGGAATGAGGCGATAAAGGTATCGAACAGCAGGTTGATCTGCGCCACCGATGATCCGAACAGCGCCGGGATCATCAGTTTGATGATTTTTTGTACGCCTTCGTGGCGCCAGCCCCATTTCGGTCGTGGCAGCAGGCCCTCGCGATACAGGAACGGTAACTGAAACAGAAGTTGCGCGATACCCGCAAGTAAAACGCCCCAGGCAAGCCCCGTTATCGGCACGTCGAGACGAGGGCTTAACCACATGGCACATCCGATCAGGCTGAGATTGAGCAGGACCGGCGTAAAGGCAGGTACCGCGAAGTGCTTCCAGGTATTGAGTATGCCGCCGGCCATCGCGGTCATCGATATCAACAGGATGTAGGGAAATGTCAGCCGCAGCATGTCTGCAGTCAGGTCGAACTTGGCGGGTTGGTCGATGAATCCGGCAGCAAATATCCCGATTAACAGCGGCGAAGCAGCCATGCCCAGCACGCTTAACAACAACAGAATAAAGCCGAGTGTGCCCGCAACCCGATCGATCAAATCCCGCGTCTGTGCTGGCGTATAGTTGCTGCGATACTCGGTCAGGACCGGCACGAAGGCCAGCGAAAACGCGCCCTCGGCAAATAGTCGGCGCAGAAAATTGGGAATCTTGAAGGCGACGAAAAAGGCATCCGCAGCATCACTGGCGGAAAAAAACCGAGCGATAACGATATCACGGGCCAACCCCAGAACGCGGGACAGCAGTGTCATCGAGCTTACCGAGGCAGTTGATTTTATCAGCGCGCTCATTTGAGGGACTTAGTTCGATTTTTTTCCGGCCTGTGCAAGCGGCGAATTCTAGCATTTAAAGTAGCGCTATATCATTCATTTCGGGTTGACAGCTTAGGGAGCAGTGCAGATAATGCGCGCCTCTTTTTTAAGCCCGATACCAGGAGTCAACCTTGGCAAATTCAGCATCCGCACGTAAGCGTGCCAGTCAGGCCGAAAGGCGCCGCAAGGCTAATGCCAGCCGTCGCTCGATGATGCGGACGCAACTCAAGGCAACGGTCGCCGCAATTACTGCTGCCGATAAAAAAGCCGCTGAAGAAGCTTACAAAAAGGTAGTGCCGATCCTGGATAGTTCAGCCACGCACGGCCTGATCAGCCACAACAAGGCCGCGCGCCACAAGAGCCGTCTCAATACCCAGATCAAGGCGCTGTAAGTATTCGATGTAAAGTTAAAGAAAGGCCGGATTTGTTCCGGCTTTTTTTTGCCCGTCACTCGGCCAGCCATTCCCGGCTGATCAGTACCTCGTCCCCGGATTTGATGCGGCCAACGAAGTGGTCCCCGGCAGTCACCTGGCCGACGCCTTTCGGGGTGCCGGTCATGATAATGTCATCGTCTTCGAGTGTCATGAATTGCTGGATGTCAAGCAGGACCTGCCCGGGCTTGTGCAACATCAACTCGTAACCGCCATCCTGACGCAGTTCACCATTAATCTCGAGCTGCAGGGACAGGCTCTCGATTTCGATACCGTCAAGTAGAACAAAATCGCTAAAACAGGCGGCACCATCGAAGGCCTTGGCCCGTTCCCAGGGTAAACCCTTTGCTTTCAGTCTTGACTGCAATTCGCGCCGGGTTAAATCAAGGCCGAATCCGACCGCATGCAATTTTCCGGCGCGTACCATGAAACAGATTTCGCCTTCGTAGTGCAGCGGCTCGTCATGCGTTGCCCGCAGCGTGTGCGAAATCGAAGAGTTGGGCTTGTTGAAAATCACCATCGTATCCGGGGTTTCGTTGCCCAGTTCCCGAATGTGTTCGAGGTAATTTCGCCCGATACAAACGACCTTTGACGGCGTAAAGCTTGCAGACCCCAGTCGAAGACTATTCATAGGCCGTGGAATAATTTTTGTAACAAATTCAAATAAATATTTCTGGTTCAGCCTGGATTAAGACAAGACGCGCTAAATTGGCGGCGTTACCAGGTACAACGGGAGATAGTAATGGTTAACTTGACACGAAACAAACTTGGCTTGATCGCGGCGGGCAGCGCGCTCGCATTGGCGCTGGCCAGTGCTCCGGCAAAGGCCCATCACAACCACAGCATTGTGGGCCCGGCGGTTGCTTTTATTGCTTTGGGGGCGCTGTTGCATCACGGTCACTACAGTCATCACCGGCACAACGGTCATCACTACGGTCATTATCAGCACCACTACAAGCGTCATCGCCGGCATAGCCACAGCCATGGTGGCTACCACAATAAAAGACGTAAACATTACAACCATTAAGAAAAGACGATGAAAACAATCGGGATTCTATTACTGTCGCTGGCATTACTGGGGTATGACCTGCCCGCGGTCGCTGCCGAGCAACAACAAGTCAGCCGTTCCGCCGGCAAGCTCAAGCTGGATCAGGACACCGATTTGTCGCAGCTGCTAAAGATGCG
>JAOTYD010000053.1 GCA_029862005.1 Gammaproteobacteria bacterium
ACTCTTGCCTTGCGCCAGGTAGGTCAGCGCAACCAGGTTTGCTCCAAGCGATTGATCACGAAATGAGTTGTCAATATCTTTTGCCGTCTCTAGAGCCTGAGAAAACTGTTTTTCCCTGATATAACTCATGAACAAGGCTAACTTGGCCTGCTTAAGATTTGGGTCAAGTTCGAGTGCCCTTTTGAGTTCCTGTTGACCAATACCAACGGTATCGGGATTCCTGATCAGCGAACTTCCCAACTGCAAACGCGTACTTGCCTGGTCGGGTTTGGCTTTAACAGCTCTTTGCAAAGTCTCGAGACTTTCGACGGACTTGCCTTCCTTGAGATAAGCATCGCTCAATAACGATAAAACTCGAAAATTATTGGGCACTTTCTTATCGAGATCTTGCAGCACTTCCAGCGCCTTTTCGGAATTTTGTATCGCCAGTAACGAGGTGGCATAAACCAGCCGTGCCTGGATGTTGTCCGGATTACTGACAAAATATTGTTCCAGGTAACTAATTGTATTCTGGTAATTTTGCTGATAGAAACTGGATAATCCGGCCATAAACTGTGCGGGAGGATAACTCGGAGCTTGCGACAGTGCCGCGAGAAAATGCGCCTGGGCATCCCGATAATTCTTAGCCTTGAAGTCGATTAAACCCTCGGCATGTGCCAGCATCGGCCAGTTCGCACCGGCTTTCTTCAAATAATCTATATCGGATTCGGCCCCTTCGATGTCATCGAGCGAGATTCTGACCATGGCACGTCGTACGGAGTCAAAGTGAGGACTTTTTCTTATTTCAATCGCCCGGCTATAAGCCTTTTCCGCGGCATCCAGGTTGTTTTTACGCTGCTCTAGCTCCCCCATTTGACTCCAGGCCTCGGCTACCCCACCTTCGTGCTCCAGCAGGGGCAACAGCCATCGCTCCTGTGCCTCGATATTTCCGTTTACATTTTCAAAGACCGCCCAGGCGAGCCTTACCTCGGTCGCCTCCCCGTCCCGGTCAGATGCTTTTTCCAGAGCTTCGCTGGCAGCCTTCCTGTCACCAAGCATCAAGTGGGCGAGGCCCCGAAAGGCGTTTATCGTTGCCTGATCGGTAGCCGTCTGGGTATCGGCAAGTACAACTTCGTCTATTATTTTTTGACTTTCACCCGCTCGAAGATAAGCCTTCCCCAGGGGTACCGATAAATCGGTTTTATCGTAACCGAGGTCGATAGCCTTGTTGAGTTCCTTAATTGCTGAGGCACTATTTTGTGTTTCCAGGTATGCCTTCCCGAGAGCCACCCTCGCGCTTGCATTTTCGGGAGCCTGATTTACCGCGTTCTTGAATTCGATAATGGCACTATTCCATTCCTTTTTATCCAGATAGACCATCCCGCTCTTTATGTATTCCTCGGAACTGCGTTCCTGGGTGCATCCCGCGCCTAAACAGATCATGCAAACTAGAATTGCGGTATGAACAAATATTTTCACTTTCTTGTACCCGGTAGATAGTTTTCTGAATGCAGCCTGGTGTCGCCAAGTTGTGAAGCGACGCAGATTATACCAACTTGCCCATCGAAGAGAATCATGAAACCGATTCCATCCTAATGATTATTCAGGATCAGTGTGTGATAGGGTTCACGAGATAGCGTAACCCCCCCGGTAGTATGCAAATCTTCCGGTCGAAAGACTGCGGGCTTCGTGTGTCGTGTAGATTTTTTCAAGTCCAAAACTTCCGGTACTTCACCGTGAACGGTACCACACTGCGATCAACTCGGCCCCGTTTAAAAGGTAACGCGATACTCAGCGCTGAACACGGCTCGTTCGTATTCGCTGCTATCAAGCGTCGAATCCTGGTTCGTCAGGTCTAATGTAATATTAATTGTTTCAGAATTCGAATGTAGCCTGGTGTATGTCAGCGTTAGTTCCGTGAGATCGTTGATTTCCTCGTCTTCACTTTCCTGCCCCAGCAGGCTCACCCTGAAATCATCGCGCGGGCCTATCTCGCGGGTAAAAGATACTCTTATACCAGTGATCCTTTCATCCAGCGCAGTGTTTTCCTCTGATCGATCGGTTTGAAAGATCGAGGTCAGGAAAGTTGAATAATTTCCCGTCACCGCAAAATTCAGCGATGCGCGCTTTTGTAGCACCGGCAGGATCGATATCGATCGGGTTGTGGCCTGGGCAAGCTGATCTGATTGCAGTTGATTCAAAGTATATGTACGCGAAGTGGTGATTTCTTCTAGGTAATTAGCCGAGAATGACACATGTTGCACAGTATGTACGGCATCAAGACTGTAACTATTATCGTCACCTCGTTCGCCAGCACCGAAGCTGACCGAGGTTCGGCTGCTTGGTTGCCAGGTCAATCCAACCAACTTTTGATCGTCGTCAAATTCTGAAAAGTCAGTCTCGGTTCGGGTAACATCGAAAAAAGAACCCCATACCCGATTAAGCTGATAGCGAAGGTTGACATTAAGCGTGTCGATTTGCTCATCGTCATCGTCCAGGCCCTCTACCTGGCGATTTAATCGAGTGCTCCAGGTGAAATCATTAGGTGAGCGGAAATTATCTAGAGCAAGCTCTAATCTATGCCCATCGGTATCGTCTGTGTCGGAATCGGCATAATCCGCATAGTCCGCGCTCAGGTCGGCCCGATACTGAATCGTTTCGGTCACCCTGTCGGTAACTGTCGTATTGAACACAATCGTGCGTAATTCTTCCGAATTATCGTCGATAAAATCAGGATTGACATTCTGTACACCATTGATGTCGATGTTGGTCAATTGGCTGCTCGCCCTCAGCGAACTCTGCCATTTGCCCGGGCTGTGCTGATAACTGGATAAGAAATTTAATTCATGCACCTCCTCGTCGTCCTGGTCGAGATCCTGGCTGTTTACGACATTTACCAGGTAATCGAGTCGCAGGCTAGACCTGGCACCCATTGCAACCACGCTAATGCCCGGGGCCACGGTGGTTATATAACCGGACTCGTTCAGGGTATCGGTCTCGTTATCGACTAGCGAACCCCTGATGGAGACAAAGGGAACTATCTCAGTGTTTGCGTAAGTGACATTTGGCAATGTGATCCATACCAGGGCCGATAGAATCAGGTTCCGTTGACCAATGCGTGCAAGTTTCGCCCATTCGAATCGAAAACAGAACTCACTATTCTTCATACTTGCCATATGGACCGTAAGCACCCAGTACATTTTTCTCGCGCATCTTGTTGAGCACCAGCAACACGATTCGGTTTGACAGCATTTCCATGCTTCGCTTTACCATTTCGTGCCGGGTTTTCTCGGCCTCGATGATTAGAATAATTTGTCCCATGTGGGACGCCAGGACGCTGGCTTCAGTCGGCAGCAACAGTGGAGCCGAATCAAAAACAATAACCCTGTCGTCATAGCGTTTAGACAGTTCACTAATCAGGTTCTCCATTGCCGTGCTGGCAAACAGCTCCACCGCGTGTGGTGTTTTGCTGCCCGCAAACATCAATGACAGGGAAGGGATATTTGTTTTGTATATAATCTCGCTGAGATCCTTAACTCGACCCATCAGGAAATCAGTCAGTCCATTTTTCATTTCGATCCCAAAAAACTCGTGGTGCGAAGGTTTGCTGATATCAGCATCTATCAATAAAACCTTGTTATCCGTCTCCATCGCTATACTCATCGCCATGTTGATCGCAGAGAACGTCTTCCCTTCTTCGGCGACTGAGCTGGTAACCATGACCATGTTGGCGTTGTCCAACACCGTCGCACCCTTACCTTTTACATTATTGATTACCGGTCGTTTCAGCTGCCGGAAGGTGTTGGACAATTCGGTGCTGACGTTATCGGGCGTGATAAATCCTGCCATACTCAATTTTTTCAGATCGACATCAATTTGATGTGAAAAGGAGCGGGTTGGATTTATTGTCAAGACCTGGTCTTCGACATGTGAAGGCTCCCGGTTACCGGGGCTGGTCAGGTCAATATCAAGTTCTAAATCCGCGTATCGTGGAACATTGGTCTGATCTTCATAATTTGATAAATCCTTGTCCAACCGAATATCGATATCAAGCAAAGAGATTTCGCTAATATCCAAAGGATCACCCTCACCAGGCAGGTATGCCATGTCGGAATCCTTTTTTGTGGCGGGAAGGGATTTATTCAACTTTTTCCCCTCGCCCTCGGGATCTTCATTGCGGATTATTTTTTTTGTCCTGGTGAAAATACCCATGATTACATTACCAGATCCTTTAACCGCCAGAGTATCAAGATTCCCTGCGAATGCAGATAGGTAATAAATCCGGCACTACCCAGGAACACCAGGTTCACGAAACCGAACAGCACTACGTTCATGCGCCGCTTGCTGATCACACTGGGCGTATCGAATTTGCTAATTGCACCGAGAACCGACCCGCCTATATGCGTCATCAATTCCCTCGGGCTATAAAAAACCGGCTGTAAAAACGACAACAAAAGGCTAATTCCATACCCGGTGCCAATCGCAATTACGAGCACAACCAGGTCAAATAGTGCCCGATTCGGATAATCGGCACGCTGTGGCACGAAGGGGGGTTCGATGATTCTGAACTTGACCTGTTCCGAGCCAGCCTCGACATCTTCGGATATCTTGGCTTGCTCACGTCGAGCGACGAGCTCGGTATAATTTTTCCGATGAACCTCGTAATCTCGATTCAGGCGCTGTAATTCGGCTTCTATCTTGGGAACGATATCCACGAGCTTTTTCAACTCTGCCTGTTTTTTCCGAACCGACCTGACGCGCGTATTGACCGATGAAATATCGGCTTCCGCTTTGCCCAATGAAATTTGTAACTCCTGGTAGACAGGATTATCGAGAATAGACTTGGTCGCAGCCCGATGAATAGTCTCTTTTTCTTTTCGTTCGCGCAGTGTATCGAGAACATGCTGTGCATTTATAACATCAGGGTGTTCCTCGGTATAGAGTAGTAATAGATCATCCAACCGCTTCTCCTGCTCTTCGATCCGCTCATCGAGACCCGTTCTGAGTACAGCCCCCTGTTCGACCTCCTGGGACTTAAGTTCATCAATCTGGAATTTTATCTTATTTCTGCGATTTCTAAGTTCAGATAAAATCAGCTCGGACTCCTCAAGTTGGGCTTCAGTTTCCTGCAGTTGCGCGAAGTAGTTATTGCCGTCTCTTGGCATTAAGCCGATATTTTTGCGTATAAAGCTTTCACGTCGTTCTTCCGCTTCTCGCAACAGGCTGTCATATTTCTCGATCTGGTTATCCAGGAACTCAATTGCCGAGTCGGATTCGGTAACCGATTTACCGAGGGTATCCTCGACAAAAATATCGAGCAATGTCTGCACCATTTGCCTGGCTTTGGTCCGGCTGGTATCGGTGTACGTAAGCGTGTAAATTCCACTTTTCGGGTCGGCCGAAATATTGACTCGATTACCGATGCTCTCTACCAATCCTTCCATCTGCGTAGGTCCATCAACATTGAGATCCATATCCATGATTAGGATCGCCCTTTCCAGGTTTGGCCTGCTGAGCAGCTGGCGGACCATAAGCTGAACCGTCGCTTCAAAATCAGTCTCTATCGCGAGGCCGCGCAAAAGGGGTTTCAGCACCGAAGTGGAGTCGATGTAAACCTTGGTTTCAGCCTTATATCGATTCTTGATCTGATCAACGTAGATAAAACCAGCGATCAATACAACCCATGCAATCAAAATCGCGAGCCAGCGATTCTTCCAGATACCGCGTGCGTAGTGCAGTAATTGCTCTTTTAGATCGCCCAGCTCTTCCATGGAGTGTATATTTAAATTCTACTAAAACGAGGATTCGGGGATTATGATCGTGTCCCCCGGTAGTACTGCCCGATTCATGCTGATGTCCCCATCATTGATCAGTGAGTCCAGTTTGATAACGTAAGCCGTGTCGACCCCGTTTTCCTTGCGGATCAACTTTGCATTGTCACCATCGGCAAACTCGGATAATCCCTGGACCGCGATCATAACGTCCAGCAGTGTCATGCCAGCACGGTAAGGTATTACCATCGGATTGGTGGCATTGCCAATAACACGGATCTGCTGATTTACGGTACTGTTGAAACTTGAAACAATGACCGTAACCCGCGGTGTGCGGATATACTGAGATAGCTCAGCCTCGATCAGACCGCCGATCACCGGTGCTTCCAGTCCGGTCACTTCTAACTCGGTAATCAAGGGAGAGGAAATCTTTCCATCGGGGCGCACAATTACATTGGAAGACAATTCAGGGTTGCGCCAGACGAAAATCTGCAGCTGGTCACCCGGGCCAACAACATAACTGGTTGACTGGCTTGGCTGAGTGTTAGGTAAAAGCTTACCACCGGGTGAAGAGCAACCGAGTAATGTTGTAAGCAATACCATGGGTATCATTATATTCATACGGATCATGGTTTATTCCGTTAGCTGATTAGAGTTATACAAGTCTACCGAACGCAAGGTAGATATGCACCAAACCTTCGATTTTTCAATAAATAAACGTAGCATCCTATCAAAAGCTCTAATCCTAGGCCAGATAACAGCCCCAGTTAATACCAGCGTTGCTAGGCAAGTCACACTTTAGTGGTCATCTTGAGATGTTTTAATGCTTTGCGCAGGGACAGCGCGATTTATTCGTCAATCTCGATTTTGAGTCGTTCGATCAGCGAATATAACGTCGGCCGTGATATTTCAAGTAGCTTCGCAGCCTTTGAAATATTACCTTCAACCTGATCCAACGCGCGCAAAATAGTCCGTTTTTCGGCAATACTCCGGGCCAGCGCCAGGTTAAGCGCTTGTTCTGCCTCGTCATCATTCTCTGGAACCCTACCCGGATCATTTTTGAGCTGTAAGTCCTGCGGTTGAAGATAGGATTCTTCAGTCATGATGACGGCCCGGCGTATAATCTTTTCCAGTTCGCGAACATTGCCCCGGCACTCATAGTCAAGCAATGTATTTTCAGTCGCCTGGCTCAAACCATGGATCTTCTTCCCCTGTTCGGTTGCATATTTTTCCAGGAACACCCGGGCGAGGACGACGATATCATCATCCCTTTCCCGCAACGGTGGTAACTCGATCGTGATATCGCTGATGCGAAAGTACAAGTCTTCCCGAAAACTCTTCTCCTGGATCATCTCGTTCATGGGTCGATGGGTTGCACAGACGACGCGTACATCAACCGGGATTTCCTTCGTGCCACCGACCCGCTCGATAACACGCTCCTGCAGAAAACGCAGCACTTTGGACTGCAATTCAACCGGCATGTCGCCGATTTCATCGAGAAATAGCGTCCCGCCATCAGCCATTTCTACCTTTCCTTTCTTTTGGCTGGTAGCGCCGGTAAACGAACCTTTTTCATGGCCAAACAATTCACTCTCGAGCAGGTTCTCGGGAATGGCGGCACAATTTATCGCAACGAAGTTGCCCTCCGAGTACCCACTGAGGCGATGAATTGCGCGCGCAATCAATTCTTTGCCGGTACCACTCTCACCGAAAATTAGCGCACTCAGATTGCTGGGCGCAATTTTTTCGACCATTTCGCAAACTTTCAACATCGCGGGACTGGAGGTAATCACCCCATCGAGCGGCGAGGTATTTTTCTGCTCCTGCAAAACCCTGTTCTCATGCTCTATCTGATGCAAGTGATAGGCTCTTTCTGCGACAAGCGGCAGAATTTTCGCGTCGATGGGTTTATGAAAAAAATCATAAGCGCCCATTGAAATCGCCTTTAATGCATTTTCCCGGTCCTCCTGGCCGGTAACCACAATGACTTTAGTCTCTGGATAATCGGTTATTATTTTTTCCAGGATCGAAAGCCCAACCGTAACCCCGCCGGGGTCAGGTGGCAAACCCAGGTCGAGGGTGACGACCGAAGGATTATGCTTCTCGAGTTGCCTGGCAGCGGTTTCCATATCTTCGGCTTGCAGCACTTCAAAATTTTCAAAACACCACTTAAGCTGCGAGCGCAGGCCGGGATCATCTTCAATAACAAGTAATTTCTTATTCATATTCGACCGGTAATAAAATTTTAAAACGGGTGCCAACGCCTGGTTCACTGGTGACTGTGACATCTCCGTCAATTGATCGAATAAATTCGCGGCTCTGATAGACCCCCACACCCATACCCGAAACACCCTTAGTGCTTTCAAATGGTTTGAAAAGTCTATTATTAATAAACTCTATCGTCATACCCACGCCATTATCTTCAATGACAAGCTCGATTTCAGATTTCCCGGGGCACCTTGTAACAATTTTAACCCGGCCATCCTTGTTGGTTGATTCTACTCCATTTTGGACAATGTGCCTGATGGCCGACATCAATTGCTGCCGGTCTACTCGTATCGTTGGAGTCCTATCAAGATCACTAATCATCGCAACGTCGACGGGTAGATGTTGATATGACGCTACAATTTCCTCTAGAAGCGGGATTAAAGGAAATTTCATCAAGGTAATTTCCTTTTCCGGGTCTCGCAGCTGTTCCAGCAGCCTTTGCATTTTCTGAGTTGTATGGCTGACGGTGTCGATCATGTCGTCAATAAATTCAGGATTTCGTTTATGCGAGCTTGCGTTTTCAACCAGTAGCGATAACTGGCTGAACACCGTCTTCAAGTCATGCACCAGGAAAGCCGTCATTTGATCCAGGTCCTTAAAGCGTTGAGCAACCTGCAGTCGTGCATCGGCTTCGTTCAGGAAAAGTGCGAGGGCGACGTGATCAGTCACTGTTTTTAAAAGATCTTTATCCTCTATATCCAGAGTTTGTTTTACCCGTGGCTGCTCCAGGTGAATGTATCCGAATAGTTCCTCGTTAATCTCCAGTGGAAGAATCAGCCAGCTGCGTGGATTCGATAGCACCCAGTGGTTGGTCTCTCCGGACTTGTTTAGTTCTCTGGATAATTCGGCAACCGTAAGCATCCCTTGCTTGTTTCTTATAGCTTTAATCAACGCCGAATCATTTTTTTCGGAGTCTGTGCTGACGGGATCCGTTTTCCAGGCTGCTTTGTAGACGAACAAATGTTCATCCCGGATCCACAACGCTCCGCCCTTGCTATCGACAATTTGTCCCGCCGCCTGAATCGCTCTCTGGTAAATTGAGACGCTGGGATCGTGGGTTAAAATTGTTTGCGAGAATCGGTCCCATTCTTCACGGTAGTCATATTTATTCTGAAAACTGTAACTCAGGTATCTTCTAAAACGGGTTCTGATGTCTGTGGAAAAGAATAACACCGCGAGTAATACCAGCGTGGCCAAAAGGAAGGAGGCCTGAGCCAGTTTGCCCCACTCTGCACTGGTTCCCTTGATGTAATAACCGGCCAATGCCATCACCAGCAGATACAATCCGGTTGCAAATAATGTAGTCGAGTGGAGAACGAATTTTCTGGAGATATGTATATCCGGCGCCATCCTCGGATTCCTGACTGCAGCCAAAAGCAAGGTAGGAATCGCAATTACATTCACAATGCCGCGTGCACTCCAGAAATCATAATCGATTCGTTGTAACAGCAATGCGTTTGAAAATACAAAAAAATCATAAACAAAGATGGCAGCAGCACTAATACAAAGTAATTTAATGCTGTATCGATCAGCCTCGGCGGTGTTTCGAAGCACCTGTTCGATCAATAATAATCCCAGAACCGAAAAACCCAGCATCCAGCTAATTAGGATTATCGTGGGCACCTCCATCTTGAAGAATGAGACCAGTTCATCATTGAGGCCCAGGAAAACAAGTGCCACGAGGAATAAAATTCCCACGTTGATTGGCGACAGGGGATTCGAGATTTGATACTTGGTTGGCCCTTCGATGAAGTAACCTGCGGCACGTTGGAGGATGTGGAACCAGACGAAATAACGCAGAAACTCGGCGATCGTTATTAGCTTGAAGGATAACGACGGACCGACCTGGCTTAGCGTCAGCGTTGCGCTCCAGGCCAGCGTTACAACGATCAGTAATAATAAAGATTTATTGGTTTGCTTCCGAATACCAATAAAGTAGATGACCAGCAAAAACAGGTACGCAATCCCGCTTGCTAAAAAGCTGACAAAACCCAGTGATAAAAATAATTCCAATTCTTTTCCCGGTAAGCAAGAAGAACTATTTCGCTATTACAGGATCTTTCCTCTTGAAGATGCCTGAGATAAAGCTATTCGCTAACTGAATTCTAACCGATCTGCACTTACGCAAGCAGCTCTTAATCAACGAAGCTAGCATAGCTACTGTAAGCTGCTCAATCGATCGGTTCACAAAACACCCAACAGTAGTGGCGACCCAGGTGCGAACCGCAAGCTAAAGGACCTTTAGCAAACAATACGACACCGCTGCGCCGAAGCTTCAGATCAAGTTTCTGAAATATAAGCAATCTGTCATCCCGTGTCTCTTGGTGACTATAAATCCGCCGGTCCGACGTATAGGGTCAAGCCGCGGTATGACAGAGGAGTATGTCATCCCGCGGTTTAACCACGGGATCCAGTAATCTCATTAATAAAGGTCAGTCCATTGAGGATTACTAGTTTCGATCAATGCTAGTATCCATTTTCGTTGCCATTCCTTGAGTCGTTTTTCGTGGTGTATTGCAGCTGTTACATCCTCATGTTGCTTAAAGTAGACCAGATGGTGAATCCTGTACTTTTTGGTAAATCCGACAACTTAAGGTCATTCTTATGCTCATAGACGCGTTTATTTAGGTCCGATGTGACTCCAACGTAAAGTGCTCCATTTCTTTTACTGGCCATTATGTATGTGTAATAGGTTTTGTTCATGTTTACTGGATCCCGCCGGTCCGACGCTTCGGGTCGAGCCGCGGGATGACAAATTTGGGGGCGATGTCGTCATAAAGGTCGTGCCATTCGGGATTTTGCTGCTCTATTAGATCGAGTTTCCAGAGTCGGTGCATTTTCTTGATTGCAGTTTCGTGCTGAGATGCCAAAGCGATATCTTCGTGGCGTTCGAAATAGACCAGTCGATGAATTGCGTATTGGCTGGTTATACCAGCTATTAGATTGCATTTATGGTCCAGGACGCATCCTGCAAGATCGGGGGTCATACCGATGTATAGGGCGCCGTGGCGTTTGCTGGCCAGGATGTAGGTGTAGTGGGATTTCTTCATGGCTGGTGGATCCCGCGGTCAAGCCGCGGGATGACAATTTTGGTGCCGGGGATGGCAATTTTAAATCCAGGGATGACGATTTGAGATAGCGGATAAGCAGGTGTACGGCCTGATAATATGGTTGCCACAAGCATGGCGAGGAAGCCGCTAGGGAAGAGCCAGATCATGGCGGGTAGCGGCACTGTGTAAACGCCGGCAATGGCACTTCCTGCCAGACCCGGTGTTCCAATATCGCCGGGGCCGAAGGTATGTGATGTCAGTGTGGGGCCATAGTTTGACGCTAGCATGGGTAAACGAAACAACTCGCTCGATCGCCCCGCTTCGACGAAACCGGCGCCGTAATCCAGGCGCAGCAATTCTGTTATACCATTGCCAAAGACAATTTCATCCGCCCCGTTACCGAGCGTGAAATTGTTATAAACATAATCAGGCACGAATCCCGGATCGACACTCCGGGCAAGCGTCAGGTACTCGCTCGGCATAATCAACAGGTCGGTTTCGATCTTGTGACGGTCGCGGTCATCGTCGCCGATCGTGATATCGCGCAGATTGATTTCTTGATCGGTTGGGTTATAAAGTTCGAACCATTCGCCGCGCGCATCTGGTAATGCAACCGGATTGGCCATCACCTCGCTGATCAGCAGGTCGCTGACCAGCATCGCGGACCCCTGACCCGTATATACAATGAGTAAAAATATTATCCCGAAGTGGGCAATTCCTTTTG
>JAOTYD010000054.1 GCA_029862005.1 Gammaproteobacteria bacterium
CAGCCACTTCCCTTCGCTGTACTCAAGCACGCTGAAACCGTTGTCTTGCACCGAGATCGCGTAATTGCGGCTCTCGAACACAGCCTCCTGGTTTAACAGGTGGAACAACTTGCCGAGATCTTTACCAATGCGCTTCAGGTCGCGGGTTTCATCACCAAGACCGACCGACAATTGCACCATCGAGACCGTGATCGCAACGATCGCAACCACCATCAATAACTCCCAGAGAGTGAAGCCCCGCTGAGAAATACCGAAAAACGATTTGCCTCTAGGAATCGAGATTCCAGTTTCCGATGTCGGCAGCTTCACCTTCACCTCCGGCCGCAGCATCGGCACCGAGCGAAAATACGTCAAACTCGCCGTTTGATCCCGGATACAGATACTGGTAGGGATTGCCCCAGGGGTCCTTGTTGAGTTTCTTGATATAGCCACCTTCGCGCCAGTTTTTGGTGCCTTCGCCCGAGGGTTTGTTGACGAGTGCGTCAAGCCCCTGCTCGCCCGACGGATAGACGAAGTTATCGAGCTTGTAGAGTTCGAGCGAGGATTCGAGCACGCGGATATCGCTCTTGGCCTTGCTGATACGGGCATCATCGACCCGTCCAGCGACCTTGGGGGCAATATAGGCGGCGAGGATCGCGATGATGGCGACCACGACGATTATTTCGAGTAGGGTAAAACCCCGGTTACTGTGTAGTTTCTTCATATTCAGTTGGATTGTCGGGTTGGGCTATGGTTCATTGTATACGTAGCCCATACCAGCGCAATTGCAATCGCCATCAGCAGGCCATACAGGTGGGCATCAACGATAACCCGGGCACCGATGATATCTCCGGTGTTGAAGTCATAAAAGTTAAATTGTTCCATTAAGACCTTTATCACTATTGCGGCAACCACCAGGATCGCAATCAAGCGATCGCGTGGAAACAGGCTGATCGCGCCCAGCACGTAAAGGCCGTACAAAATACCGGAGTGACCCGCATAATCCAGAACTTCAGGATTAAAAAGGGTAATCAAGGCCGAAATACCGATGCCCAGGATCAGGGTACTGATAAGCCAACGTTTAGCCGACCATCCGGGGGTGGTAAGACTCACGCAGACCACCAGTCCGAGTCCATTGAGTAGCAGATGCATCCAGCCGACGTGTACCCAGTGAGCGGTGACGATACGCCATACCTGGCCCGTTGAATTCCAGTCGCGCTCATAGCGAAAATGCTCGGGTCCGATCAACTGAAATAACGTCATAACCGGGATAATCGCGGCCACATAACGCCAGTCCGGAGATGCCTTGATGCGTTGCCACACAACTACACCAGTTCGTTCATATCGAAGATTGGCACCAGGATCGCGAGCACTATAAACAACACCACGATCCCCATAAATAAGATCATCGCCGGTTCGAACAGTGCGACAAAAAGCGCGGTGACGCCGGCAAACTCGGTTTCCTCGGCACGCGCCGAGCGTTCCAGCATTTCACCGAGCCTGCCGCTTGCCTCACCATTCTGTACCAGTTGCAGTACCAGTGGGCTGAAATAACCGGTTTTTTCGAGCGCGACCGAAATATGCTCACCCTCTCGAACCCGGGCCGCGGCCTTCTCAACTGAAGCCTTAATCGGTTGACTATTGATGACCTCGGTCGAGATATGCATCGAATCGAGCGCGGTGACACCGCTGGAGACCAGGATACTCATGGTACGCGTAAAGCGCGCGGTGTTGGCGAGCTTTACCAGGTACGCGATATACGGCAGGCGCAGCCACAAGCGGTCGCGCAGGTTGCGGAATTTGGGTAACTTGACCAGCTGGGTGTAAATCACCATCGCGAGTATGACGCCGATAATTAATTCGACGCCGTAACTTTTAAAAAAGTCCGAAATTGAAATTAACCAGGTTGTCACCATCGGCAATTCCTGGTCAAAGCCCTCGAACACCTGCACGATTTTCGGCACCACGAAGGTAAGCAATGCGGCCACCAGGCCGAACGCAACCACCGACAATAGAATCGGGTAAATCAGTGCCTGCCCGGTGCGGCGCTGCAGGTCCTGTTTCGCCTCCATGTAATCGGCGAGGCGTTCCATGACGACATCGAGCAATCCGGACTGCTCACCGGCATGCACCGAGGCGCAATACATCGAATCGAAAATACGCGGAAATTCACGCAGGGCCTCGGAAAGCGGAAAACCTTCGAGTATGCGCGCACGCACCGCGAGCATAACGTGCTTGGCCGCGGGCTTTGGAGTCTGGCGTGAAACCGCGTGATAAGCCGATTCAACCGGTTGCCCTGCACTGATCAAAGTTGCCAGCTGGCGCGTGATCAACGAGAGCGTCGCAACATTGATCTTATTGCGTCGGGTTTTACCGGCGTCCTTCGTTTCTCGGGAAGTCACCTCGCCGATCTCGACCGGCATCAGGCTCATGCCGCGTAACTGCTGCCGTGCCTGCCTGGCGGTATCCGCCTCGATCAATCCCTTCTGGGTATTACCATCGACATCAACAGCCTGATATTCAAACGCCGCCATAATCGCGTCATCCCACCAGCACTGTCATCCTGCAGCGCCAATTTATCATCCCGCGGCTTGACCCGATGCGTCGAACCGGCGGGATCCAGCACAAATAATAATTCAGGATACCGCGGTCAAGCCGCGGTATGTCATCGAAGCTGAGTCCCCAATCAACAAGATCCCGGATTAGTCCTTCGGACTTTCGGGGATGACATGGATCACCCACCATCCCGGGTCACCCGCAACACTTCGTCCAGCGTCGTCTCACCCATTACTACCTTGCGAATGCCGTCTTCCCGCAAACTGCGACTCTGTGTCCGGCAATAACGCTCAAGTTTTGGCTGACTGGTGCCATCGTGAACCATGGTCGAGAGCGTCTCGTCAACCTCGATTAATTCATAAATCCCGGTACGCCCGCGAAAACCCGTGTGTAGGCATTCGCTACAACCGTTGGCCTGGTAAATTACATCATCGCCGCTAATCTTAAATCCGTTTACCTCCTCGACATCGAGCTGAGTGACAGATTTACATTCCGGGCACAGCTTGCGCACCAGACGTTGCGACAACACACCCAACAATGTCGATGACAACAGGAATGGTTCGACACCCATATCCTGCAGGCGGGTAATCGCGCCCACCGCGGAATTGGTATGCAGAGTCGATAATACCAGGTGCCCGGTCAGGCTCGCCTGTACCGCAATCTGCGCGGTCTCGCTGTCGCGAATCTCACCGACCATGACTACATCCGGGTCCTGGCGCAGAATAGCACGCAGCCCCTTGGCAAAGGTCATATCGACCTTGGTGTTAACCGGGGTTTGACCGATACCGTCGAGATCGTATTCGACCGGGTCTTCGACGGTCAGAATATTGCGGCTGGCATCGTTCAACACCGACAGCATCGCATAGAGCGAAGTGGTCTTACCTGAACCGGTTGGCCCAGTTACCAGGATGATTCCGTGCGGCTTCTGGATGATACCTTCGAGCCGCTTCTGCTCGACATCGCCCATGCCAAGTTGCTGCAAATCAAGACGCCCGGCCTGCTTGTCAAGCAGCCGCAACACCACTCGTTCACCATGACCGGAGGGTAATGTCGACACCCGAATATCAACCGGGCGATTGGCCACTTTGAGCGCAATGCGTCCATCCTGCGGTAAACGCTTTTCGGCGATATCAAGCTGCGCCATAACCTTGATGCGCGACACCAGCAAACTCGCGATCTGGCGCGGCGGCTCGAGCACCTCGCGTAGGACACCGTCAACACGGAATCGAATCGACAGCCTGGATTCAAACGGTTCTACGTGAATATCCGATGCGTTCTCCTTGATCGCCTCGGTAATCAGCGCATTGATCAGGCGGATGATCGGCGCATCGTCGTCGCTTTCGAGCAGATCCTCGGGCTCGGCGAGTTCACGCGCGACATCGTCGAGGTTAAGTTCGCCACCGATTTTCTCGGCCTCGTTAAACGATGTTTCGCGGTTACCTTCAAAATGTTGCCCCAATAAGCGGTTAAACTCGAGATCCGATTCGACCTCGATTTCATCGACCATCCCGAGCAGGCGCTGAGCCTCGGAAACTGCTTCGGCAGGCGCGCTGTTTTTAAGGGTCAACTTCAATTTACCAGACGCCGGCGACATCGCCGCTATGACACCGTAGCGCTTGCAAAATGAGTATGGGAGCTCTGCGTTTGTCGACATTGTATGCTGGGGTTAAAACAAAGTACCAATTATACTAGACTACCTGATAAGCGGCACAAGTATCTACGTTAGCAATTATGTCTCATTCCACTGAGGCTCTAGCAGTTATCCGGCAATAAATTCGGTATTTTACCAGTAAGATAATAAGCAATTAATCCAATCCATTCATGCATCGCCTGTTTCAAATGACCTGCATGTCCAAGCAAATTAAAATTAATCTCAAGCAGGTTACCTGGATTTACCTGGTGGTCGACGGGATAGGGAATCAAAGACCAGCTATTTTGGCAAAAAACACCGATCGATCGAGGCATATGGAAGGCCGTTGTAACAAGTAGCCATTTGGAGTTGACGGAAGGTTTTACTAACTGTTTCGTGTAAAAGGCATTTTCAGCGGTATTTTTGGCCCGGCTTTCAAATTGAATTCGCTTTATATCGAGATCCAATTGATGCAGATGAAGATTAAGAATAGTCGCTTCAGTAGGTTTGTTCCGATTGACGCTGGCATTACCCCCGGTAAATACCAGTTTAGCCTCAGGGTATCTGCGAGCCAGCGTGGTAAAGCTGGTCAATCGCTCAGCCGCGTAATTCATCTCTAGCTGTCGCCATGCCTGGCTCTTTTCCGCATCTATCGATCCTCCGAGCACGATAATGCCATCAATCTGTACGGGTAATTCAGGATTATGTTCAAAACGAGTTTCCAGAGGGTAAAGCATCCAGCTGCCTATCGGGAACAGGCTCAAGAAGACAACCGTAGCAAAAATAAAGATCAAAAAACGTCGTGCAAGAATATGATATTCCAAATAATGCAGCACTGCAGTACACAGTAATAGAAAGACAAATAGACTATCCGGGGAGATAACGTTCCATATGAACTTTGAACTGTAGAAAAACAGGTCGTCCATTGCTTCGAATTACTATCTTGCCCCTTTGCCAAAAATAATGATTTCAACGGTTTGCAATATAATGAGGCAATCGAGGAACAGTGAATGATTCTTGACGTAATACATGTCATAGAGATGCTTGTGATAAGCGTCTTCCATTGATGAACCATATGAAAAGTTGAGCTGGGCCCAGCCAGTCAGGCCGGGTTTCAATACATGCCTTTCCTTATAATAGGGAATATGTTCTGAAAGTTCGCTGATGAACTCAGGTCTTTCCGGCCTGGGGCCCACAAAGCTCATATCACCCTTAATGACATTTACCGCCTGCGGTAGTTCATCAAGACGATACTTCCGTAAAAAACTACCGACTCCGGTCACCCGACTGTCGCCCTCACTAGCCCATACAGCATTCCCTTCTCTTTCGGCGTTCGAGATCATGCTCCTGAATTTATAAACGTTAAAGCTGCTGCCGTATTCGCCGATCCGCATCTGCCGGTAGATAACCGGGGCCCCAATACCATCCTCGGCCCATATCGCAATCACGATCAAAACCTGTACCGGAAAGCTCACAACTAACAAAACGAAGCTTGCGACCAGATCGAACAGACGTTTTATAATATTCCGGAGTCGGGATTGGTTAAACCCATCGCTGGTAACCAGCCAGGTAGGGTCCATGATATCGATACGGATTTGTCCTGCTTCTCTTTCGAAAAAAGTCAGGATATCCAGGACATTGATGCCATTTAATTTACAATCAACCAGCTCATCAATTTTAACCCTGGATTTAATATCGCTCGTAGCAACCACAATCTCATCGATGGAGTATTTGTTCACATACTCCAGCAAAGGAGAATCAATCGTAACGATTCTTTTTTCGTCAACCTGGGGATTCTGGTCATCCAGTAACGCATATCCAAAAATATCAAATCCTCTCCGATCAGACTTGCGCCTTAACTTCTTGTCGATATACGAGGCATCGGCTCCTGCCCCGTAGACCAGTACTCTGGATTTAAAAACCGAAGTATCGACCAATTCAAAAAACAGGGTTCGTACTGTGCCAATAATAAAAAACGACTGAACGTAAACGAGAGCTAGGACGCCACGCCCTAAAAATAAGTCTGGAAACAGGTAAAAAATCAAAACGACCATTATGCTCGACATGACCATGCTGATCGCTATTCGAATCAGGACACCAGCCATACCTTCCCTGAGCCGTCCCACGTATAGGCCAGTCGACAACGTGGTAATCGCAGTGATCAGCGTTATGACAACCGCACTGTCCAACAGGCCAACCGCGATATCGGCAAAATCCTGGCCTACGCTATAAAATCGGATAAAGATGGCACTATAAACCGAACCATAGACAACACAGGTTTCGGCAATGAGCAGAATTAAGAAGGGTGTCTTGAGATGTGACTTAAATACTTGAACTGATGCCAATCCCTTGTCCTTTTTCTAATATGACTGGTCTCGTTTGAGACTTGTAATCAAATATTATCAGAAAGGAGCTGATTTATGATGGATTTTTGGCGTTTTATGAAGAATCGGTGAGAGTGTCCCCAGAATAAAGAAAGCCATAACACTCGAGAATATAACTACCACGAAGATCCCATCGCTAGCTGAGACCAGTTTTGCGAGCACCGACATGATGCAGGTGCCGATCAGGATACCTGCCCCATTTCCAAGAATTTGGCGGCTCGCTTCACCAATGGACCGGTTATAGCTGACGATAGCGCGCTTACTCAGGCGCACGCAGACTAATAGAATCGTAGAATATACCAATACCTGCAATAACAAAGTGCTCCCCCATGCAACTGAAAAAAGCAGGCTAGAAAGAAAGAATGTTACGCCCAGAACCGCAAAATCTACTACCCGATTCAATACCCTGAAATCAGTATTTTGTATAAAAGACATTATCTGGGTTTCCTGTAGGTTTATTCGCAACAGACGGCAAGTTTATTGAACCTGTCATTCCATTCCGTTAAGTAGCTCACATATATTCTAAAATTCAATAGCGATCCGAATTTACGAAAATAAGATTACAAATTCGACTCTTTCATTAATTTAATAACAAGAGTAATTAAAGAATCATGATCGGGGACAAGAATTCAGTAATTGAGAACCAGGTCTCAGCCGCACCTCTAGTATAAATTGAATGGAACCAGCAGATCGCTTATCGTAATGTTTTAATCTGTTACAGTGCTTCAGGAACCATAGCAATTGGCCGCTCAAGAACATTCAGAAAGATAAAACGCGGGATGCCAGGACCCTCTTGAGAAATATGCTTTCATACTATCAAAGCAATAAAGTCTGCTTGCAATTGATGCTATTGATAATTGCCGTTCCCCTCATTTTCTGGCCTGACGCACAAACTTTTATAAATGCCTGGACGAACACCTCTGCCTACAATCATGGATTTTTTATACTCCCCATATCTCTCTGGCTACTACATCGACAAAGGCAATCCATATCGGCTACAGAGACTGCAACAGAACCTTTAGCATTGGTAGCATTAGCTGTTGCGTTATTGCTCTGGTTTCTCTCTTTCATTATCAGTGTAAATGTCACCCAGAAATTCGCCTTGATAGCCTTGATCCCGATATCCACCTGGATTTTATTTGGTCGTAAACTGCTCATAAAAGTGATATTTCCAATGGCTTTCCTGTTTTTCATGATTCCCGTCGGGGCAATCCTGGTGCCCCCACTGATGGAAGTTACCGCCGATATTACGGTGTCGATGATAGAACTGAGCAGGATACCGGTGTATAGAGACGGACTATTTTTTATCCTGCCAACGGGTAACTGGTCGGTCGTCGAGGCCTGCAGCGGTTTGAATTACCTCGTGGCATCACTCACTTTGGGCATGCTCTATGCGTATTTAACCTATCGATCTTTTACCAAAAGACTGCTCTTCGTTCTGGCAATAGCCATTTTTGCGCTTATCGCCAATGGGCTTCGCGCTTATGGCATCGTCATAATTGGCCACTTGAGTAACATGCAATATGGCACTGGTGGCGATCATCAGTTTTATGGATGGTTATTTTACGGATTCCTTGTATTTTGGGTTTTTTACCTGGGAAATATCTGGGCTGATAAACCTCTCTTATTTGAGGCTAAGTCAAATGAAAATACTGTAAATCCGTCACAGGGTAGCCCTCCAATAATACTTTTCGTCATTATCTTTTCAATCATGATTTCGGTTCAGTTATTTGCCAGGGAAACAGTTCACTTTGATAATTCCGGGATAGATACCCTCAGTTTTCAATTACCAGAAGAATTTGGAGATTGGCAATACTCGTCCAACCTGGAACTGGGCTGGGAACCCCAGATTGTAGGTGCAAGTATCGCGAAAACCCAATCGTACAGTCTAGGAAACGATATAATACAGATTAGCCTGGGGTATTATCCACGACAATCACAGGGAGCCGAAGCGGTAGGCTGGCATAACCGGGTTGTGGGCTCGGGCAGGGAAAAATGGATCGTATTTGGGAAAACCGATTTGAATATCGGTGGCTTCTCCGTCACAGAAACAGAAATCTATCAACAAGAGAGGAAAATACTGATCTGGAACTGGTACCTGGTAGGCAACAGGGATACTGCTGACCCAAAAATTGCCAAGATATACAATGCGCTCAATATCATCCTGTATCGAAGGAATGATGCTGCTTTCCTGACGCTGGCAACGCCGATAAACCAAAACAGGCTCGACAGCCGCAAAAAACTGGAGGCATTTCATGAAAAGTCTCACGGCGAATTACACCGGATTCTATCCAGTGTGATTTTAGAGACCAGAATGGAATCCCATGAGTAAGACTGCAGATAGTTGCCAGTCCTAATAAAGATTCAGCACATTGCGCCAACATAGAAAGCCGTTAGTTTACAGCCAGCTACCCAATATTATGATTTTCTCTCAACCTTCGTCATATCCTGAGGGATTCAAATCTTGCCAGCGCCAAGCATCCGTGCACATATCCTCGATTGACCGCCCGGCACTCCAACCCAACAATTGTTTCGCCAATGTGGGATCAGTCCAGCACTGGGCAATGTCTCCGGGCCTGCGACCGACAATCTCAAACGCTACCTTCTGACCGGTTACACGTTCGAAAGTTTCGATCATCTGGATGACAGAAATCCCCTGCCCGGTTCCTAAATTGACGGTTAACAAGCCATTATTAATTTGACAATATCGTAATGCGGCAAGATGACCTTCAGCGAGATCCATCACATGGATGTAGTCTCGCACGCCACTGCCATCCGGAGTTGGATAGTCACCACCGAAAACCTGAAGTTTATTTCTACGGCCAGACGCCACCTGCGCAATGTACGGCATGAGATTATTGGGAACTCCCTTCGGGTCCTCTCCGATCAATCCGCCTGCATGTGCACCCACTGGATTAAAATAGCGCAATCGACCGATGCTCCAACCTGGCTCGGCCACAGCAAGATCCGAGAGAATGTTTTCTACCATCAGCTTCGAACCTCCATATGGGTTAGTCGCCGAACACGGGAAATCTTCGGTGATCGGCAATGAGTGTGGATCACCATAAACGGTGGCAGATGATGAAAATACAAGGGTCTGAAGCTTCACCTTTTTCATTGCGATGAACAAACTTAGCGAACCGTTGACGTTGTTATCATAGTAATCGACGGGTTTTTCTACAGACTCTCCAACTGCTTTGAGTCCGGCAAAGTGAATGACAGCATCGAAACTCTGTTTGGAGAAAATATCATCGAGTAAAGGACGATCCCGGATATCGCCTCTATAAAACACAGGACGAACACCGGTAATGCATTCAATTCTATCGAGCACACCAGGATTGCTGTTACAGAGATTGTCGATTATCGAGACTTGGAATCCTGCTTCCAGCAAAACAACGCAAGTATGGGAGCCTATGTACCCTAGCCCACCAGTAATAAATATATTTTTCATTTGCGCCAAATTTCTACCTTTGACTCCACATATTGCTCGAGGAAGTCTGGTTGATTAAGATGCCATCGCCCTTGCGAGTTCGATAGCCTGATTCTTCTCGCTGGTAATTTTCGAGTATCCCAACCTGTACTAATTTGAAAACAGGTAATTTAATTCAAAACTGAAATAAAAACCCGGCATATCGATATGTTTAAAAATATTCAACCTTGAAGCGGTTACTCCATCGTCAAAACTAATTTTTAAAATTCGCCCATTGTCCGTTGATACAAAAATCTCCCCCGCGTCACTTTGGATAATCGAACGAAACCGTTCTTTTAATTCTCCAAGCAGGCGTTCTTCAAAGATAACACGTCCAGTGCTGTCCAAAACCAGGCGATTTAAATGCCTTTGTACCAATGCGGTCGAAAACAGGTTGCCATCCCACTCAGCTAAATTCGTTCCCTGGTAAACCAGTAAACTAGCTGGCGCTATCGAGGGATTCCAGATTTTAAAGGGTCTCTCAATCCCGGCCTTTTCCGTGCCCTCGCCTATTGATGCGCCCGAAGCATATTCTTTACCATGACTCACTACTGGCCAGCCATAATTTCGGCCAGCTAAAATTAAATTTACCTCATCGCCTCCGCGAGGGCCGTGTTCATTGCTCCATAATCTACGAGTCGCTTTATCATAGAAAAGACCCTGGGGATTTCTGTGCCCATAGCTCCAGATTTCATTTTGCGCATTATCGACCGCAACAAAGGGGTTATCTTCAGGCACGGTACCATCGAGGTTTAAACGAATTATCTTGCCAGCATGATTCGATAAATCCTGTGAATTGGGTCTGTGCCCCCTGTCCCCGGTCGACATAAAAAGATGATTCTGATCGTCGAAAGTAATTCGGCTGCCACAATGTCTGAAGTCATCGGTTGCATCATGTTTAGCTATGAACAAATCTTCCCAGTCAGAAATTTCGTTATTTTCAACTCTAGCGACTGCAAGGCTGGTATTACCACTACCGCCGATATCCTTTGCATAAGTAAAATAGACGAGGTGATTTACTTCGTAGTCAGGTGAAACTTTGACATCAAGTAATCCGCATTCACCCTTATGAAAAAGATTGTCGAGTTGTATTATAGTTAGATATTGGCCGGACGATAGATCAAGTATACCTATATTCCCGGACCGCTCGGTATAAATCAATGAGTCTTCATCAAGGAAATCCATAGCCCACGGAAGGTCCAGGCCCGCTGCAACTTCTTCGACTATCACTGGCATACCTTCGCTGTATAGCAGCCAAACCACATTGCCTCTGTTTTTAAAAACATAGGCCAGATAAATCGCGACTAGAATAGTTAATAAAAAGGTAGCGTAGATTAGTTTCTTAAACATGAATCAATTCTATAAACAGGCAAATACTATTTTGGAGACGATATTTTGCGACACCTAAAGCTTTTAGATCAAAGATAAAAACATATGAGAGAAATCATATATAATTAGCTGGAGCGTTAGGAGTTAAGTCAAATTCGTTAATTTTTATACAATCGGGCCGGTGACAGATTCCATTAATATTGGTGACCAATATAATGATGCCGCTATATACTGTCAGAATCACCGAAGCTTTGGTACCACGCATCAGGTGAGAATATGTGGCTGCTATCTGATAATTTGCTGTGATACACAAAAAAGTCCGACTGAAGATTTCGGAAGACAAATCCCGCGGAAAT
>JAOTYD010000055.1 GCA_029862005.1 Gammaproteobacteria bacterium
AATAATGATCCACCCCGCACAAAAAAGCGCGGCGCACGCAGCGCGAGGTGATGTGGTAGTAGGGAGTATCCGACAATGAAATCAACGCCTTCCTGGGCCGAGTCATCAGTTAAATCCTTTTAGCTGAGATTGGAAAATCCTATCTTCCGCGGGCGATTCGTGTCAATAAAAAAGTGTAAAAAAGTGTGTGTCCCTGCTTACTCTCTAAAAAGTGTGTGTCCCTGCTTACTCTTACTACCACGTCTAGGGTACGATTGCGGCGCGAAGTACTGAATGGTCAGACGCACGAGTGAAGGCTTCATCCAACTGCTCCAGGGAAAATTTTGAATCAACAATGTCAGCAAACGGGTATCGGTCGCGGTTGGTCATGACAAAATCGAGCGCCTGGATCAACTGTCGTGGATGGTAATTATGGATACCTTTGATGGTTATCATTTTACGTAGAATTTCATTACCATCGATATTCATATTGGCGTCAGGGTTAACAAGTCCGGCAATAATGTAGCGACCTCCGGTGCGGAGCATCTTGATCCCTGTAGAAACAACACCCGGATGTCCACAAACCTCAATACACACATCAGCGCCATCGGGCGGGCAGTTTGCCCGGACCACAGAAACAAGGTCTTCTTCAGGAACCGCGTTGACATCAAAAGTGACATCAGCACCAAACCTTTTTGCAATTTCCAGCCGATCAGCGACGGCATCAAGGCCGATGACCCGACGTGCGCCACGCGCCTTCGCGATCGCGCAACCGTAAAGGCCAAGCAGCCCAAGCCCCTGAACTATGACTGTTTGTCCGACATCAATTTTTGCTGCTTCTGTAACTGATATCATTGTCGCAACCCCACAGTTGAGCGGAGTCGCTTCCTCGTCGGAAATCTCGCCAGGAAGGTTTAGTATACCGGTTCCGGGGAGAATGTAGCAGTATTCCGCAAACCCGCCTAAAAAATGCGGATCTTCCGTGGCCAGGTCGTGGCCATACTTTCGGACCCCAACAGATTTCTGCGGCAAATCGTGAACATCTCGATAATACGATTCACCTTCGTGGAAAAATTCAGTCCAGGTTACCCTGTTGCCAATCGCCAACGGGTCACCACGCATATCACAAACCATGTTCTCGCCGAGTTGCTCGATTACACCGACAATCTCATGGCCCAGGATTCCCGGGCAAGGGTTCGGCCTATGACCTAAATATGAATGGATATCTGAGCGACATATCGTCGACATGGTAATTCGGACCAACACCTCATCAGGGTTCACATCGCGGACAGGGTAATCCTGGATCTCAAATGGGGTATTGGGGGCATGGTAGACAGCGGCGCGTCCAGTCTTCATCATCGGTGAAACTCTCTGGCTTTTAGCTCATTTTGCAAACTTTTATGCTCTCCACAAAACCCGAAAAATAGCTTGCTGTCAAGCTGTAGACGCAGTGTTGGCTCGTAGATCGTAGATCGTCGATCAAATATGTCGGGGGCACCCCGGCGTAACTTCCCAATTCAACTGCCGACCACTGTTTCATTAACTTTCTTGCGTCAACCTTCGATCTGGGCGTAAGCTAAGCCTCAACCAATGCAGAAAAGCACAATTGAAACCGCATTTTATGCCGTTGCTGATTGGTGTATCGGGAGCATGTGATCGATTGTTGTCACGGTCAAATATTTGGTGGAGATATAAAGAAAATGAATCATCGCGGATACCACGATGTGGGCGGTATGCCCGGCGGTTCTATTGATCGAACCGAACGCCCCATGATGTTTTGGGAGAAAAGGATGGAAGCCGTGCGCGATTGTATTTCGCGCGGCGAACGACCCTTAATGAGCGTCGATGAAATGCGGCGCGTCATCGAAACGATGGGCAAGGACGCCTATAACGCGCTTGGATTTTATGAAAAAAAAGCGGCAGCCGTTCGGGATGTCCTGATCGAAAAAGGAGTGCTTGACCCAATTGAACTGGCAACACGCACCGAGCTGGTTCGCGCAAGCCGGGAAGCGGCCATCCAAAACCTCCCTGAATCCTTTGATCATCTACATGACCACGGCAACTTCAGGGAAGACGACCCCATACCAAGTGAATACAGCCTCATTAGCGAGGCCGTGTACACTTGTCTCGTGGATCAAAAACTGCTTTCGGCAGATGCGGTCAGCCGGATGATTGAGAGAATGGAAGAAGCTGGCCCTGCTCTCGGGGCGAGAATCACCGCTCGAGCCTGGCGGGACAAAGACTTCAAAGAAGCCTTGCTGAAAGATGCGAAATCTGCGCTTTTGGGAATCGGCATCGAACCGCTTGAGGCGGGTTTTCAGGTCGTTGAAAACACACCGCAAATCCACAATATCATCGTTTGCACCCTTTGCTCGTGTTATCCACGTTCCATTCTCGGCGCACCACCCGCCTGGTATGTCAGCAAGGCTTATCGCTCACGCGTCGTCTTCGAGCCGCGCATCGTCCTGGCAGAATTCGGCACGGAAATCAGCGAGGAACGTGAAGTCCGTATTCACGATAGCACCGCTGATTTTCGATACATGGTTCTGCCCATGCAGCCTGATGGCACTCAAGATTGGCCGTTGGATAAACTTGCCGCGCTGGTCAACCGTGACAGCCTCATTGGTGTGAGCCTTGCCACGCAACCTGGCACTAAAGCCGGAAACCCATGACAGGCAATCTTTGTCGATCAAACTATCGTCGGGCGTTTAATTTACTGTTCACAGGAAAAACATTCCTGTTGAAAGCAATTGATGCGTTTATCGCCTTACAATCCAGCGTCATGACTAAAACACGGGAAAGCAAAAGCATATCGCCGATCAACGGTTGTGGTTCGGGCTTTCGCTTATGCCCACTTGCAGCATTTTCCCCTGTTGTACGGCCTTGCCGCTGCCTATGCGACAGAGAACCTCTTTTGGCGAACGCGTCATCATGGAGATAATGGTCGTCCTGCTTGCCATGGGCTCGGCGGCTCTTCACCCCCTTAAAGAAGTGTTTATCAAGCACAACGCTTATCCTGAAGGATTGTGCCTGGCTTTTATGAGCATTTGGACCCTCATTGCCGGTATTCATGCCTGGGTATTGGGGCTTGATTTCATGTCGGTTATCCCAGTGTGGTATCTCGTCATCATTTCTAGCATGGCAATTTTTTTCTATCACTTTTTTATGATTGTCGCCCTCAGCGACGGCGACGTGTCTGTTTATTACCCGATCGCCCGCTCTTATCCGCTTATGATCGTTGCTATCGGCATGCTACTCTTTGGGCACCAGTACTCTGTATCGGTTTTGGGCGGAATAGCGCTGGTCGTGATTGGTGCATTCTTCCTTCAGTACCACGATGAAAATAAGTTGGTGCAAAACAAACGGGCGCTCTCCATGGCGTTTTTGGCGATGACTTGTTCCGCGGTCTACTCGCTTGCTGACGCAGCGGCCATGCAAGACGTTGAGCCCGTGATATTCTTTTTCTGGGATAGTCTGTTAATTGTGCCAATGGCAGTTTTATTGTTCAGCCTGACCCGCCCCCGGTCCCGGTCTGTGACGGAACACCTGTTTGGCGGATGGAAGATCACACCCGTCGGCTACATTTTGGCGGGCGTAACATCCTATCTGAGTTATATTTTTATACTGTTTGCCTATCAAGCTGGGGGCGATGTGGCCGCGGTTAGTTCCATTCGTCAGGCTTCCGTGCCGTTCTCCATTATACTCAGCTTCTTCCTGTTAAAAGAACTGAGGTTTCGGCGACAGATGCTCTGGTCATTGATACTAGTCGCTGGAATCATCACAATCATTTTAGAAAAATAAATACTGTGAAATTCAAACTGAAGGTGCGAGATGACAGACCTCATTCAATTACCAGCCACTAAGGCTGTCGATATGCTTCGGCAGGGAGAGGTATCCCCAACTGAAATGGTAGAGGCATCGCTTCGCCGGATTGAGGAAACGGATGGAAATTTAAACGCTTTACCAACGCTGTCAGCAGAGCGCGCACTTGATCATGCCCGGCGGATTGAATCAACGAAGACAAACACAAAAGACCAAGCCGGATGGCTCGGTGGATTACCGATCGCCATCAAGGACCTCAACGATGTCGCCGGTGTACGAACGACATATGGTTCCCCACTTTTCAAAGACAACATACCAGACAAGTCTGACGTTATGGTCGATACTCTGGAAGGCAACGGTGCAATTGTTATCGGGAAATCTAATACCCCGGAATTCGGACATGGCGCGAATACATTCAATGAGGTTTTTGGTGAAACGCTGAATCCCTGGAATACGGCAATGACAAGTGGGGGTTCCTCGGGTGGGTCGGCTGTTTCCGTCGCGACAGGACAAACATGGCTGGCAACCGGGTCGGATCTTGGGTGTAGTTTGCGTACCCCGGCAGCATTTTGTTCCATCGTTGGCCTGCGCCCGACACCAGGCCGAGTCGCCCGTGCGCCCACACGCCTGCCTTATGATAATTTATGGGTGCAGGGACCCATGGCGCGCAATGTTGGTGATGTGGCTCTGATGCTTGACGCCATGGTTGGCGAACATCCGGAAGACCCGATCTCTTTCGCCAGGCCGACGACACCATTTATCAATGCCGTCAACAACCCGGTAAAACCTCTACGCATTGCCTATAGCCCTGATCTCAACGGTCTTGTACCCGTTGCCAGAGATATTGCAGAAACCTGTAAGGCAGCTATCGACCAGCTCTCGGATATAGGCTTCTCCATTGAGGAGGCATGCCCTGATCTCAGCGATGTCCGTGAAATATTCCATGTCCTAAGGGCTAACCAGTTCGTTGGGGATCTGGCTGAAATTATTGATGCTAACCGCGGACAGGTCAGGCCTGAGGTCGTCTGGAATCTGGACCAGGGCTCGAAGCGGACAGCCGGAGAACTGGCCAGTGCAGAACGGGCGCGGGGTAGACTCTATTCGCGCGCGGCGAAATTTTTTCAAACCTATGATTTGTTAATTACACCGGCAACCATTGTCGCTCCGTTTGATGTTAAAATTCGGGCGATCAATGAAGTCGACGGTCATACGTTTGAAAATTATTTTGACTGGTACATGATCGCCTACGCGATTACCGCAACATCTCTGCCGGCAATGTCGCTTCCTTGTGGGTTCACGGATAGAGGATTGCCGGTTGGATTACAGGTCGTGGGACCGCCTCGAGGTGAAGCCCCGTTGCTAGGCGCAGCACGTTTGATGGAAGATGCCTTCTCAATCGTCAAACAGCTTCCCATCGACCCAAGATTAAATATCGATTAAGGAGACTCTTTAAAATGGGGAAACATCTTAAATGAGACTTACAAGGTCATCCAAGTTCACAAAATTCCACAATACCCGGCGAATCTATTGCCATCCTCAGAGCAACCCAATAGAATTGATCGAAAGCTCATCGCCCTTCCGCGGACGAAAGTAAAAAAGAAATGAGCAACTGAAGCCCTGTTCCGGGGCACGACAAAATTCGCCGGGTGTAACCCGGCTTCATTTCCGGGAGGATAAAAATGAAGAAGCGCTTTACATCATTACTCGCAATTTCTGCGGCCATTCTGGTTAGCGGCATGGTTTCCACATCGCAGGCTGGCGCCCCCGAGCAGCTCCGTTTTGGGCTCCTGCCCGCGGAAGACCCCACCCTTATGGTTCAGCAATTTTCTGGTATTGCCGAACATGTTGGTAAAACACTGGGCATTCCGGTCTCTGTTAAAGTTTCAGAAAGCTACAACGCGCTGATTGAAGGCATGCGTGCAGGTCATCTGGAAGTCGTCTACGTTGGTGGTGGACAGTATTTAAAAATGCTCGACATCGGTATGAAGGTAGAGCCGCTGGTTCTGAACAAAGATACCTATAAGCGGACTTACTACAAATCCTGCATCGTCACAAAGCCCGACAGTGGCATCAAAACCTTTGCGGACCTTAAAGGTAAAACATTCTCTTTCGTATCTCCGACATCTACTTCGGGCGGTGTTGCGCCGACCTATATGTTGTTGAAAAACAATATTGATCCAGACAAAGACTTCAAGCGCAAAATCTTTTCGGGCAAACACGACGCCTCCTTTCTGGCTGTGAAGAATGGTAAAGTTGATGCCGGTGCCGTTGGCGACTTCTATTTCTGGCGTTGGCAGGACCGTGGTATCTTCGAAATGGAAAGATATGATGAGCCGAATGACAAGCTGATCAATGCTGAACTCAGTATTGTCGCATGCCAGAAAGTTCCGAACACGCCGATGGTAATTGACTCAAAACATGGTGCAGACTTCATCAACAAGGTTCGGCAAGCTTTCCTGTCATTGCCGGAAGAAACAGCTAACGCTTATAAAATCTGGCCGAGCACAGGTTTTGTTCCAACATCACATAAAGATTTCGAAGATCTTGCCGAGATGGCGGAATTGAAGAAAAAGATCAAGGCAGCTCAGTAAGACTTCATAGACCCATGAAGCCAGCGCTTCTAAGGTATGTTTGACAATTAAGGGTCCGGGCTGATGTTACGGTCCGGACCCTCTCACCATATTCAGACAGATAATTATTGAACAAATGCAACAAACATATTGAGGCCATAGATGAATAATAAGGCCGACCGGGACATAATGGTCGAAGTAGAAAATCTGACAAAGGCCTACGGGAATTCACTGCCTGCTATCAGGGATATTTCACTGAGTTTTAAAAAAGGCGAGTTTATTGTTTTGCTCGGGCCTAGCGGGGTTGGAAAATCAACACTATTACGCTGCCTGAACTTTCTTGTTCGCCCGACATCTGGTGCTGTAAGGATCAATGGACAGGAACTGGGCCAACTCAACAAAAAGGGCCTGCTCAAGGCACGCCATCACATCGGAATGATTTTTCAGGAATTTAATCTGGTCAATCGCATGAGCGTATTGATGAATGTTATGTGCGGACGGCTGGGAACCTTGAGCACCTGGCGGGCACTTACCTATAATTTTACCGCTAAAGATCATGAAATGGCAGTTCGCGCACTTGTCCGCGCAGGACTTGAGGATAAAGAACTTTATTTGCGCCGGGCAGATACGTTAAGTGGCGGCCAGAAACAGCGCGTTGCTATTGCTCGCATGCTGGTTCAGGAACCGAAAGTGATTCTGGCTGATGAACCGATCGCAAGTCTGGATGTCATCATGCGCGTCCAAATCATGGACCTGATCCGTGATATTGCGGACCGCGATGGACTGACAGTGATCATGAGCCTTCACCAACTCGACATTGCGCGCTCCTATTCAGACCGGATTATTGCGCTTGCCGATGGCCAGGTAACATTTGACGGACCACCTTCTGAACTGGATGACGCAGTGATTGAGCGGGTTTTCAAGAAGACGGTTGATGAGGTTGATAAAGACCTCACAGCGGATATTTCCAAGGCGTCTGCATAATGAACACTGCAGTAACCTCAGATGTGCTCAACGCCATCATGGAAGAGCGACGCACAAATCGCCGTCAGTATATGGTTATTGGCCTGGTGGTTCTTGCGATGACTTTGTGGTCAGCCTGGGGAACCGAATTTAACCTTCCGAAGTTGATTGAAGGGCTGCCGATGATCTATGATCTCGGCGGCCGAATGCTGCCCCCCGACTTCACGATCCTGGAAGACCTGATGTGGCCGATGATCGAGACGCTAGAAATGGCGCTGCTGGGCACAACCATTCCCATTTTCTTTGCGTTACCACTGGCATTTCTCTGCGCGGTCAATACCACGCCCCATCCGATGGTTAGTGTCGTTATGCGCCTGCTCGTTGGCACGTTTCGCACCGTCCCGGAACTGATCTGGGCAATGGTTCTGGTGACCGCCGTAGGTCTTGGCCCGTTCCCGGGTGTACTGGCCCTGACGTTGCACAGTATCGGTGGCCTTGGAAAATTTTATTATGAGGCGATTGAGTCTGCTGACCCTGGTGTGATGGAAGCAATGGAAGCAGCAGGTGCCAGCCGCTTTAAGGTGGTCTGGTTTGGAGTGATGCCAAACGTCCTGCCGGTGATGATGTCGAGCACACTGTTTTACTGGGAGTATAATAACCGGGCATCGACTGTTCTTGGCCTGGTTGGTGCTGGTGGAATTGGACTTGCCCTAACCCATGCCCTTCACGATTTCCGTTATCCTGAAGTTGTCACCTGTCTGATTCTGATCGTTCTGATCCTAGTGGTTATTGATCGTATCAGTGCTTTCGTCAGAGGGAAAATTATTTGATATGAGTAGTGGCCCCACTTTAAACGAAGAAGCCCTTCGCGCCGGAAGTTTCAAAATGACACCGTTGCGTATGGGCGCCATTCTTATCGTCGCAACCATTTACTGGCAATCGATCAAGGGTACTGAAATGAGTATCCAGGAATTCGTCACCGGGATTCCGGCGATTTTAGACCTGTTAGGCCAGATGTTCCCGCCAGAATGGTCTTATCTGAAGCGGTTAGGCTGGCCGGTCGTCGAGACACTGCAAATTGGTATTATCTCAACCGTGATTGCGTCAATTCTGGCTTTGCCGATGGCTTTTCTGGCTGCCAAGAATGTCTCACCACATCCAGTTATCTATTTGCCGATTCGCCTGTTTTTGACGATTTGCCGCGGCGTATCCGAAATTATCTGGGCATTATTGTTTGTTGTTGCCGTTGGCCTTGGGCCGTTTGCCGGTGTTATTGCACTGATTATTTATTGTGTCGGGGTTATCGGAAAACTTCTGGCGGAAGCTGTCGAAGCCGTTGACCCTGGGCCGCTCGAAGCCATGACGGCGGCCGGGGCAAGCCGGTGGAAAGTGTTCTTGTATGGAGCCTGGCCGCAGGTTATGCCGCTGTATCTCAGCTATTGCCTCTATTACTGGGACCATAATACACGCCAAGCCGTGGTTCTCGGTTTTGTCGGGGCCGGTGGAGTTGGCTATGCGCTGTTTTTCAACATCAGCACCTATTATTTCGAAAAAGCCATGATGGCGATGATCGTGCTGATTTTGATGATTGTAGCGATTGACCGGTTCTGTCTGTTTTTACGACGGAAGATTATCTAATCGTATAGAAAAACTGTCCAACCGTTTTCAAGCTACCCGACGCCTCAAAATGGTCAGAGACTTACCGAATGATTCATTCCGTAGGAGAGTCAGGCATGAGACGCTTTAATGTCGGAGATTCCGTAAGAGTCCGGTTGTCGTACCCCACAAGACATGTGCGCACACCGACGTTTATCCGTGGGAAGTCAGGGTTAATTGCATCCGTTTCTGGCAAATTTCCCAACCCGGAAGAGCGTGCTTACGGGCAAGCGGGGCTTCCAGCGCAAACGCTTTACCGGGTACTATTCCGACAAAACGAAATCTGGCCAGGGTATTGCGGCCCGGAACAAGACACCACTGTCGTCGATATATTTGAACATTGGTTGGAGGAGCCTGAATAGTTTATCCGTCATCAAAACTCTTGAAGCACTTTGTGATTTGAGCCCAGGAGGATCTGGCTCATCTAGTTGATTATGTTAAGCGGCGACTTTGCGATGATGCAAGCGCCCTTTTTCGATTGTGAACTGGAATCCACTCAGACGATTCATCGATTGGTTGAATCCATCAGGAGAAAATACAATGACGAAATCCACCGAATCAAACCCCAGGAGCAAGGGAGTTATCCCAGTCGCGGTTCTGGGATCGACTGATTTCGACGCAATGCAAGTCGATTTCTCAACCGTTACATTTGGCCCAGATGGAGCCTTACCCGCGCATGATGGTCATGTCGAAGATGTTAACGACGATGGTTATATGGATATGATGTTCCACTTCAAAACTCAGGAAACAGGTATTGTCTGCGGAGACACCGAAGCAACCCTAAATGGTGAGACATTTGAAGGAACCTCGATTACTGGAACTAACACGGTGAATACCGTTGGATGTAATGGTACAAGTGCCGAGAAAGTTGATGAGACCAGCAGTGGCGCAGGTGCGGTGAGTTGGATGATGTTTCTTGGATTAGGTGTCATTGGGCTGTGGCGTCTGAATAGACGGACCATACGATCCAATTGAAATAGCCGACTTTTAAATTTAAGAATTAAGCCCAGCCACTGTACGGGGTTTTTTGTACATGATGAATGCCCGAAAGTGGCCGAAGATTGCCTCCTACCAGTACTCTACGAGCGGCAGCTTACGAGAAAACAGAACCTGGTTAAGTAAACAGGCCTCTATTATCTTGGCGGTAATTTTGTGTGCCTGAATATATTGAAAAATTGGGATATGAGGGAAGAGGAAGTCTGTTGTTCGGGATAAATATATTCGCGTATCAATTCTTCTCGGATTTTTTGTCGCCTGCGCTCGATTCGATTCTTCCCAACAGCGCAACTTACAATCTGAGTAAAATCGGTAATCAGGCTATTATCGGTGACATCTGAAATATCAGTAATATCTTTTCTATCTATATCTGTTGGTGTGGTGTCGTCGTTCATGCAAGTGGATTGATTGAGATTCGCCCGTCATTAAATAGATTAAAGGAATGGCAAATTTGATTCTAATTGTATAAATCAATCGCAGATATGTGGGGTAGTAATTTGCGGTTTTAGAAAGTGTCAGCGTCCGTTCATGGCCGAAGATTGCCCCTGGTGACGCGCCTTTCAGTGTCTGCTTTAGAGAAAAATGAATATCAGCATGGGTACTTTGTCCGACTGCATGCGCTTGTTAG
>JAOTYD010000056.1 GCA_029862005.1 Gammaproteobacteria bacterium
GCGATTTCAATCGGTCGATGCAACACCTAATCTCTAACTATAGAGAGGAGGATGTTGAAAATGAAAATGCGACCGAGGATTTACTACACAGAAACTGACAAGGCGTTAATGTGGGATCGCTGGCAGAAAGGCGAATCTCTTAACTCGATGCGCGCCTGTTTGATCGGGGTCATTCATCGATACAACGCATCCTGGCGGAGACTGGTGGGATACGTCCGAGACAACGCCGTCGATCGCGTTTAGCATTGACGCTGGCGGAACTCTACAAGTCGCTTACCTGGGACCGCGGCAAAGAAATGGCTGATCACACGCGGTTTACATTGGCAACCGACATAAAGGTGTACTTCTGTGACCCACAAAACCCCTGGCAACGTGGTTCCAACGAGAACACCAATGGTTTGCTCAGACAGTACTTCCCAAAGGGAACCGACCTCTCAGTGCACTCGCAGGCAAAACTCAATGCAGTGGCTCGACGGCTGAACGAGCGGCCAAGAAAAACGTTAGACTATGAGACGCCAGCCGAACGATTTAACCAATGTGTTGCGTCGATCGGTTGAAACCGCAACCCATAACTGCCCCTCATGCATTCAGTCTATCACGCACGCAGCAGGCATCGTTTCTGCCTGCATGAGCTTGTTAAGCTGCAAGCGATGAGGCTGTGCCGGAAGAGAAATAAATCAGGCCTGCATACTTTTGCTCGAATGCAGCATCTGGGAAGAGGCGTTCCACGGATTTCCAAGGTCGCCGTTTATAGTATTCATGAGTTGCTCCAAATGGGCGGCCTATCCAGACAACGATATTGAACAACCAACTTGGCCATTGATCGGATCGTTTCATATCCAGTATGACGAGGCGACTGCCCGGGATCAGCGCACGTGATGCCGCTGCAATGACTTGTTCATATTCGGGCACGAAACCAAAGGCGCCGGTTGACAATACACCGTTAATTGCGCCTGGAAACTCGTAATTAGCCATATCCGATTGAACCAGCTCTACATTATTCCAACGGGATTGCTGAACTTTTTCTTGCGCACAGGCAAGCATCTCAGAGGTCAGGTCAACCCCGATAATTTTACCTTCGGGTCCGATTCGCTCCATGAGCATCGGGAAGTTTAAACCAGTTCCACATCCAAGCTCGACGACGCAGTCTCCTCGCTTGAGCCTCAAGAGCTCGATCGCATGCGCACGATATGAGGAATAACGGAAACCCACCAACCAAAAAAGCCGCGAATAAAAATCATATCGCTTGGCGCGGTTTTTATATATATCTTGTATTTCCTTGCGTGAGATAACCAATTTTCTTTCCGTTGCCTAATACCTCGCGTCAGCGGCCTGACCGCAGGTCAGGTCCGGCTGCATACGCTTATTATACTTTTTCGCGATGCCGCGTATGGTAGGACGAACAATTGGCGGAGCTTTCCGCATGCTTTCCCTCTCAATTTGAATAATTTCAAATCCCTCGGTAACAATTGCCTGTTCCGTCTCCCTATTCAGATGGCAATTCCCCATGAATGTTTTCCATATTGTGTTTAATCTATTCTGCCATAGCCTTCTCGAGGTGCCGTCTGCAGCCGCGACATGCTCCAAAAAAACCAGTCCTCCCCCTGGTCTCAATACACGTCTGATTTCGCGTAAACTCGCTTTTAAATTGGTCACCGAGCAACAAACCAGTGTTGCCACGACATAGTCGAATGATTCATCATCAGACTCAATTTGTTCTGCTGTTCCACCTGTCACTGTTGCATTACTCAGTCGGTAATTACCTACCTGTTTCTTTAAATACTTGCGCATATGCCTGTCAGGTTCAGAAAGTACAAGCCTGGTAACATTGTCAGGATAAAATTTAATATTTACTCCTGTACCAGCGCCAACTTCTAATACTTCACCCCTTACTTGCTTGAGAAGCCCATGCCTCCAATCCTTCAGGCATGCCTCTTCAGTTCTGGCCATGAATTTGTCATAAAAAAACGCGGTTAGATAAGACATGAAGAGTCTCTATTTTGCTTTGCTAATAGCCTAACAGCACAAATTATAAGGCTTTTGACCTGTTAACATGTTATCGATTTATTGCTGTACGTATGCTTCTGGCCGAACTTCGAAACTCAGCGCATACTTAGAAAAACCAGACGCTCGGAATCAATTTTTCAGGGGCGGCTTACCTAAAGGAGATTTTCAAAATCGATTATGAGCCTAGGCCAGACGGAAAGTTTAGCAAACGCTATTGAGCGTCAGTTCCATGGCTTGGTTAGGCTTGATTTTTGCTCTAGGGAGCATACGGGAGTTTGCAGAAACCTTGGGATGGCACATCCAGAGAACTATTAAATTTGCTGGATAAATTCTGAAAAGCGATAAGCCCAGTTAATTCAACGATGCCATCATCGTCAAAGAAGCTCTTTAATCGCTCTACCAGTTCATCAGTCACCTGTTGATCTGAATAAGTAACAGCTTCCACGTATTCAAGAACAACCTTCTCTTTCTCGTCGAAGAGGTCGCTTTCTTTCCACTGCGCAAGCATCTCAACTTTGTCCATAGAGCCAGAGCGTTCGGCCAAGCTGGCAGAATTGATATCAATGCAGAAACGACACCAATTGATTTGCGACACCCTTACCGTAACCAATGAGCGCAAAACGGGGCTCAATGGAGAGCTTTTTCTATCCAGCACCGCATAAAGCACAGACACAGCTCCAAACAGTCTCGGAACTCTTGCCCAAAGTAAGCTAGGCTGAAGGATCGCTCCATATCTTCTTTTCTGATTCCAAAAGAAAGGCCGTAGAATCCAGGGGTATTCTTTTAATTGCTTTACCGAAATTCTCATATTTATCCCTCAACAGCCTAACAGCAGCATTATAAGATTTTTGACCTGATAACATATTATCGCTGCAACACTTGGCGTCCGTTATTGGCCGTAGATTGCCTCCCATCAAGGCATTGCGAGAGTCTGCTTACAAGAAGTCAGACTCTCAAACTGGATTAATCAGTGGCAATAACCGACCTAAAGCCGTACCTTTGGTCTTTAATAAATGATGTTGTTCAACTAACTTGAAGGGTATCCGTTTCGGGCGAAACATGGATAAATTATGAGAGCCCGGCACTATTGAGCCGGGCTAATAAATTTTCAAGGGTTTTGGACTCTTTATAGGGTTGAGATTCCGCAAATTCACCGACGGAAAAATCGGGCTCCATTTCTAATACTTTCGTTGCTGCGCGGCGTGCTTCTTCAGCACGATCCAGCGCCATATTAGAGGCGGCCAGGTATAAATAGGGACTCACGTCATTACTCCGGAGTTCGATGGCATCCTTCGCAGCAGCAATCGCTTGCTCGTATCGCTCGCTACCATAATAAGCGCTGGCAAGCACGGCCGGATACATCGGCGGATGGATCGGTGTCAGGCGTATCGCATACTGCGCGAAATCGACCGCTTCGCTTGCCTGATCTAGGTAGGTCAGAACACTGGCCTTGATTGAATATGCGGCCGGGCAACTCGGTCGGTCCGTCACGGCTTTCGTAGCTTCCGACATCGCCTCATCGTAATCCCGCCGGTTCAGGTATACATGCGCCAGCACCATGTGGGCGTAGCCTGTCACATCGTCCAGCCTGATTGCCTCGCGTGCCAGTTCGGTCGCGCGCTCGAGTGAATGTGAAGGATCATCACTTAAATCCGAAAGGACTTCTATCCAATAGGTCAATGCCCCAGCCGCGTATCCCACCGGGGATTCGGGTTCCAGGCGAATGGTTTCCTCGAACAAGTGTCGCGCTTCCCGGAACTCGAGTTTCATTGTCGAGCGCCACAGCAGTTCTTCACCTCGGTAGTAGTTTTCGAGCGCAACGGGATCTGTCAATGCCCTACGCACGAGTCGGATAGCCTCACCGCCCATCAACTTGACATCCAGGGCGGTGACAATTTCTTCGATGATTTCATCCTGAACGTCGAAAAAGTCACCAATGTCATGAATTTCACGATCGAGATTTTCCGCCCAGACGAACTTGCCGGTCGCTACTTCCAGAAGTTCCGCGCTCACACGGATTCTGTCACCATGTTTCCGAACGCTACCTTTTAATACGTATTGAACGTTGAATTTTCGACCAATCTCCCGCTCCGTCATCTGTTTCGTGTCGGCCAATGCAGGCGATTCATCCTGGACATGGGCCAATCCCGCAATTCGCGTTAGTGCGACGCCAATGCCGGTGGTAAAGGTGTATCCTAAACGATCCCGTTCAGCATCCGCTCCAATATCCTCGAAAGGCTTGACCGCAATCGAAGGTTTCCCGAACGGCAGTATTTTTGCTACCCCACCGAATTTACCTGAAAGTTGCGATGGAGCGCTTACCCCAGCGCTGCCCTCAGAAACATGGTAGGCGCGCACTGGCTCCTCGATGTTTTTGACACTGTGTTCTCCGATAAACAAGTATCGCAAGGGTAACTTATTACCGATAGCGGTTCGTACGGCATCGGAAATGCAAACACTCCCAGGCTCGGCCAGAGCTTCAAGCCGCGCAGCGACATTTACACCGTCTCCATAGATATCACCCCGGTCCTCGATGACGTCGCCCAGGTTTAGACCGATGCGAAACTGAACCTTGCGTTCATCGGGCAGGTTTGCATTTTGGGATCGAAGTTCAGTTTGAATGGCCATCGAGGAAGAGAGGGCATCGACAACCGCAGCAAACTGGGCAAGCACCGCGTCACCCGCATAGTGCATTACCTTGCCGCCATGTGAATCGACTATCGCCGATATCAGATCGAGATATTCAGTGAGAGTGCGGTGAGTTGCATCCTCATCTTCCCCCGTCAGACGAGAATATCCTGCAACATCTGCATACAGTATTGCGGCTAGCTTTCTTGGTAGGCGATCATTCATCTGAAGCTTTACTACTGATGAGGATTACTCCGCCAGATACTAACGCTAAAGAGTGATAGAGACCAACTTCAACAAAATTTGGACGTCCGCTTCTGGCCGAAATACGAAGTTCTACGTCGGTAACTGGGGGTCCGCTATTGAGATAGCGTGGCTTCATAGATAAAGGGTATAGCGCCCTTTATCACTCCGATTAATTTATTTAATGGCATCCACTTATTTTTCCTTATCTTTTTTGACATTTTTAGCTACATTCTGACTAATGGCATAGTCAGGAGTTAATCTCATGTCACCTAAAATATATCCTGATATCGATTTTGAATTCGAGTATCAGGATAAATTCATCGACATCACCCACAAGCGGGCAAGCCGCAGAAAATATAATAATCAAGCGAGAAGGCGCATTGAAAAATTAAAAGAGCGGAAAAGATTAAGGGAAAGTATTGGTATGGATGAAGAGTATTGGGCGAAAGAGTAACCCGAGTTCTGGACGAGTAAAACCTACGGTCCTAGATACTGACAATGAGCACGACCGTCTTAACATCATGGGGATAAAAAAACCAAGCTAACCACTTTTTAATAACATTAATCTTACCCAGCCCTGGCTATCACTAGAACGGGAGGGTCACCGTACGAAGCCTAGATTGAAGGGATATTATCTGGTCTTGCTCAGAAGCTTATCGCAGATTTCTGGGTGTCCGCTCCTGGCCGAAGATTGCCTCCTGCCAGTGCTTTACGAGCGTCTGCTTACGAGCAAATACTCTGAGATCAAGGACTGCTGTCATCGCGCAGTTTCGGCTCAAGCCTCGGGAGATCGTCCTTTAAAAACCTGATGTCTGGAGAAAACAAGTCGTACCCTGCCAAATCAGTTAATGCAACGAGACGCATATGTTTTATCTCGGGTGAAGCTGGTTTTACTTTGCCCGAAGCAAGTTCCTCTCGGAGAACCGAAAATCCCTGCACTGGTTGGCAGAGATAATAGAAATCTAACCGGTATGGTCCAGGCTCTTCCACGATATACGGTATAGCATCGACGCGTAGCAGTCGGATTACCTCGATTTCAATGCCAAGCTCCTCTTTAACTTCGCGCCGTAGAGTGGCATCAATCACATCATCAGGTGATGCAATATGCCCTGGCGAAGTGGGGTTGCCGTCGATCGATTCGAGTGCACCGCCGGGAAGCCCCCAGACTCCTTTACGTCGATAACTGTGCTCGACAATCAGGACCTGAGGCGGTCGAATAGTGTCATCGATCAGTACTGCAACCGCCCCGACTAACCAGTTCCTAGCTAACTGCCCTTTGAGGAAACCGGCTAATCTGGGCGGGAACAACCGCCATAGAGAAAGTGATGCCCGATGAAGTGAGGGATGTTTTTCAATGTAATGAGCAACCCAAGCAAACACTTTTATCTACTCCCAAGCACGTTACCGTGAATTTAAACGTACATCGTTAGGGCACGATGTATTTCGGATAGATAAGATTAAGAATAAAGGTCTCTTTCTCAAAACTCCACCACCAGTTTCACCAGTGTCCGAAACTGGCCGGAGGTCGCAGCTGAACTCTGTATTTTGAGTGTCTGCTATTTGATTTTATATTGCTTTACCACACAGCTTTTGAATCCTTTCATGAGTCTCCTCGCGATGCACCCTGGATTGGTCAGGCGCTTCGATCTCTAGCCTGGCCATGTTGTCTCCAACAGCGACGACCTTGATATTAATATTGTCACCGACTTGAAATGACTCGCGGTATTTGGTGGTGACATTTTTAGACCTCCACGTGCGAAACGATTTGGACTCGTCAATCGTTCCTATACTAAGCTCGACCTTGTTGCCCCTAACAGAGACAACCGTGACTTTAATATTGTTACCGATATGAAATGATTCCCCGCCTCTGCGGGTGATTAATCGCATAGTGCTGCTCTTTATTCGTTAATTGAAGTTAGCATACTGCGCCTGATTGGCTGGAAGTGCAAAAAGCTGGAATTGCGTAAGGTCTGAAGCGGATATTCATAATTCAAGGATCAGTGCCGGCTCACGACCCAAAAAAAACACCCAAGCTCGTCCTTCTGTCGAAACAACATGGCGATATACACCGGCGCTACAAGAATCTTTTATTGGTTTCAACCGGTTATGAGGAAGGCCCGGATCGTTGACTGGCCCGCAACCGGGGCAAAAGATTTAATTCTACCGAACGGTTCCCAAGTATTATCACCTAAGGAACTTTACAAATCGAGAATATCACAGAAGATGCATAGCCCGACGCTTGAAGTTTCCGGATACATTCTGCTCGTGGTTGCCGCACTGCTGAATCAGAATTCACGCTTAATTCAGTTAAATCATGAGGTCGAAACTCAGTCCAGGGTGGTTTCCAGGCAGGCTGCAGAGCTGGCTACCCTGAACGAAAATTTGGAGCAACGGGTTAACGATCAGGTCGGGGAAATTGAAAAGCTCGCTCGGCTCAAACGATTCCTGGCCCCTGAAGTAGCCCAGGTTGTACTCGCGGAGCAGCAGGAATCGATGCTTGAGAGCCACCGCAGTTACATCGTGACCCTGTTCTGCGACATTCGTGGTTTCACGGAGTTTTCCGAAAGTATGGAACCCGAAGATGTTAACGAGCCTCCGCTATCGGCAAAACAGCGGCTCGTTACTAAGAAACAGGTAAAACGACCAATTGTGCAATTTCGACATGCTTCGGTTGCTGTACTGCGTATAACACGGTACGAGCAACATCCTCGGGCAGCAAGCATTGTTCCGCATTGTCATAGAATTCCTGCGCCTGTTGCGCGTCGCCGAGGCGTTGCCGTGCGAACCCGGTGCGCACTAGTCCGGGCATGATTTCGGTGACACGAATCCCCCGACCAGCGTAATCGAGGCGCAGCGTCTCGCTGAAACCATGCACCGCGTATTTACTACTGACGTAGGCTGCCATCGTGGCATAGGGTTTGATTCCAGTAATCGAACCCATATTGACGATATGTCCCGAACCCCGGGCGAGCATACCTTCGATTAGCGCGCGGGTAAGCCGTATCGTGCCCTGCACATTGGTTTCAATGATATCGCACCACTGATCGGCACTGCCCTCCTCGAACAGCCGACGCCCACCGATATCATGACCGGCATTGTTGACCAGCACTTCGATGTCCTGGAACTCCTGAGGCAGAGCCTGTTGCACGCCGGTCACCGCCGCACTATCGGTAACATCGACCACCAGTGGGTAAAACCCGTCACCCAGTTCAGCGGCCAGCTGCTGTAACCGGGACGTATTGCGCGCAGCCCCGACAACGCGACACTTTTGTTCAATCAATTGACGGCAGATCGCTTCACCGATGCCGCTGCTCGCACCGGAAACCAGGACGACAGGCATTAACGATTCAGGCTCACTCATCAGCGAGCGCCCAGTTCATTCTTAATCGATTCGAGCAGTTTTTCCATCTGGCGGGTCGAAATACCCGACGAAAATCGCGCGACGTGCTGAATTGGCGGTGGCTTCGGTAAATCAGCATGATCAATTTTCAAACCGCGGCTATCGCCGCGTCGTCCACCCTGCTGGCGTTGCTCGAGCACGCCGAGATTGACCAGGCCGATTCCGAGCCCACTGCGCACCGCGTTGACCATACCCTCGATACTCGGACATTCGAAAACCACGCGCAGGCTGTGATCGTTTTCGTCCAGCGCTTTCTCCGCCCAGGCCTTGTAAAAACAATTCTTGTGATAGGTCACAAACGGGACCGGGCGCTCGAGATCGAGCACAAAATCCTCTGCCTGCAGCCATACCACCTGCTGCTGGCCGAGCAAATGATCCCCTTCCTGCAGCTCGGATTCAAATATCTCGATCAGCGCCATATCAATTTCACCGGCTCGTAACCAGCGCACTAACTCGGGCGTGTGCGCTACTCGTGAAGTTAATGCCACGTTCGGGAAACTGGTGGAAAAGCTCGACAGTATTTGCGCCATTCCCGGGGCACTGATGTCCTCGGTAATCCCGAGGCGTAACTCGCCGGCGAGGTCACTCTGGTGAAAGCTGGCATAAGCTTCGTCATGCAGCTTGACCAGGCGTTGCGCATAGTCGAGGAGTTTTTCGCCGTCGGCGCTCAGGTTCAACTTGCCGTCGGCGCGCGCAAACAGGTTGCGGTTAAGCTTGCGCTCGAGACGCTTCATTTTGTGGCTGACCGCCGACTGGGACAGGTTCAAGCGTTTAGCGGCGCGGGTAATGCCCCCGGACTCGGCAATTGCTGTCAGGGCACGCATGGAATCGATATCGAGAGTGGACATTATGACAAATTTCGATGTAAGTTATGAAAATATATCGTTTTGTTCATACCGATACAATCGGTATATTCGACTTTCGATCAAACTCGTACCATTATCATGACCCAGTACAAGAATCTGTTTCAGCCGCTCGAGCTGCGTCATCGCACCCTCGACAACCGTATCGTATTCGGTGCCCATACCGCCAACATGTCCGACCTGGGACTGCCGGGTGAACGCCATCGTGGCTACTATGAAGAACGCGCGATCGGCGGCGCGGCGATGATCGTGGTCGAGCCGATGCCGGTGCATCCGACAGCGGTGTTGACACGTGGTAACTTTCGCCACTGCGACGACGACGTGGTTCCCTACTTCCGTAAAATCACCGACGCGGTGCACGCACATGGCACCACGATACTGCAGCAGCTTTACCACGTCGGACAACATGGTGACTCGGACTTGTCATTCATGCCGCACTGGTCGCCATCGGGGCTTGCATCCTACCACGACTCGGACGGTAGCCATGCGATGCGCGAATCTGAAATCCTCGAAGTGATCGATTGCTTTACCCATGCTGCAAAGCGCTGCCAGGCGGCCGGTTTCGATGGCGTCGACCTGTTCGCCGCATACAATGCCCTGCTCGACCAGTTCTGGACGCTGTGGTCGAACAAGCGTGACGACCGCTGGGGCGGATCGCTGGAAAACCGCTGCCGCCTGTCGCTTTCGATCGTCAACTCGATTCGAAAAGCCTGCGGCGAGGATTTCATCATCGGCATGTCTATCAGTTATTCGGACGAAACGCCTTACATCATGACGTTCGAACAACTGCAGGAAGTCATCGCCCTGCACGATGCGACCGGCAACCTCGACTACGTGACCTGCGGCGCCGGAAACTACGTCGACTACGAACGTTTGATGGCTACCTTCGTCTATGGCGAAAAACAGGGCGTGCCGCTCGCCGCAGCACTGAAGTCGGTGGTCAGGCACACCAGGGTCACCGCCGAATGCCATATCCGCACCCCCGAAAATGCCGACTACACGATCGCCAGCGGTGCTTCCGATCTGGTTTCGATCGTACGCGGGCAAATCGCTGATCCGCACTGGGTCAATAAAACCCGCGAGAAACGCCACGACGATATCCGCGGCTGCATTTCCTGCAACCAGATGTGCTGGGGACGGCGCTCGCGCGACTACTGGATATCCTGCCTGGTCAATCCCTCCGCCGGACGCGAGTTCGAATGGGGTGGTGACCGCTTTGATAAAACCGATGCGGTTAAAAAGATACTCGTTGTCGGTGGTGGGCCCGCTGGCATGGAAGCGGCACGGGTTG
>JAOTYD010000057.1 GCA_029862005.1 Gammaproteobacteria bacterium
GGCCAATACAGGCGTAACATGTAACTATCAGCCGAACCGGCTGTCATTTCGGTACCAATCGGTATCGAGCAACGACGACGTGTTGACTATATCGGGGGATATATCGGGGGACAGTATACCTATTTCACCCTACTATATCGGGGGACAGTATACCTATTTCACCCTACTATATCGGGGGACAGCTATATCGGGGGACAGTATACCTATTTCACCCTGTGAAATAGGTATACTGTCCCCGTATTACTCGTATTACTCCACGCTCGAAGAGCGCACATTATTTTGACAATCCACACCCGGCGGTCAGGCCGCGGGATGACCAGGAGTAAAAATGAACATAAAAACAGTCGGCGTGATCGGCGCCGGAACCATGGGCAACGGCATCGCGCAGGTTTGTGCCGCGGCGGGCCTCAAGGTGACGATGCAGGATATCGGCGAAGCACAGGTAAAACGCGGTATCGACACTATTTCCACCAGCCTGGACCGCATGATCAAGAAAGAAAAGATCGGCGCCGATGACAAGCAGGCCGCACTGGCCAATATCGACACCGCGACGTCACTCGATGCGCTCGCCAACGTCGACATCGTGATCGAAGCTGCCACCGAGAACGAAGCGCTCAAGCTGAGCCTCTTCGAGCAGCTGGACAGCATCTGCAAAAACGACGCCATCCTGGCAAGCAATACGTCATCGATATCATTGACGCGAATCGCCGGTGCAACGCAGCGCGCGGGCCAGGTGATCGGCATGCATTTCATGAACCCGGTACCGATGATGGCACTGGTCGAAGTGATTCGTGCGCTGCAAACCACCGATGAAACTTACCGGGCGGTGCACGATCTGAGCGAGTTTATCGGCAAGATTCCAATCGAGGCCAAAGACAGTCCCGGTTTCGTTGCCAACCGTATCCTGATACCGATGCTGAACGAGGCAGCCTACGTTTACAACGAGGGGCTTGCCAGCGCAGAGGGTATCGATGAAATCATGAAACTGGGCATGTCGCATCCAATGGGCCCCCTGATGCTGGCAGACCTGATCGGGCTCGATACCTGTTTATCGGTGATCAAGGTGCTGCACGAGGGCTTTGGCGACTCCAAGTACCGCCCTTGTCCGATCTGGCAGCAAATGGTCGACGCCGGATACCTCGGTCGTAAAAGCGGGCGCGGTTTTTATATTTACGATTAGCAACCAGACGTATTTGCCCCCGGGACAGCGGAAAAAGCAGAATTGACGGGGTTAGTCTTTTAACCGATGATCTGTACCCATAACTAGATCCACAATAAGAACTGCACCGGGCGGTAAATAACCGATGGAACACGACACGGCGCTGGACACTTTTCCCAGGCTATTGCAAAGCCATGTAAAGCTGCGTCCGAACCAGGACGCGATCCGCGAAAAAGCCCTCGGAATCTGGCAATCCTGGACCTGGGCCGAGGCGGCCACCGAGATTCGGGCCCTCGCCTGTGGCCTGGCGAGCCTTGGGCTGAAACGCGGTGACAAGCTTGCGATTATCGGCGACAACCGCCCTCATCTTTACTGGGGCATGACCGCGGCGCAGGCGCTGGGGGCAGTTCCGGTGCCGCTCTACCAGGACGCGGTTGCCGATGAAATGGCTTACGTGCTCGATAACGCCGACGTCAAGATCGCGCTGGTGGAGGACCAAGAGCAGGTCGACAAGATGCTCGAGGTAAGGAATCGATGCCCGAAGATTGAACACGTTATTTTCGATGACACCCGCGGATTGCGTCACTACGAGCAGGATTTCCTGCACGACTACGAAAAAATACAGCAGGTCGGTATCGAATTCGACCATGATCACCCCGACTTTTATGACCAGCAGGTAGCAGCGGGTAGCGGTAAGGAAATCTCGATCATGCTCTACACCTCAGGTACCACGGGCCATCCCAAGGGAGTCATGCTGAGCAACGACAACGTCATTATCACCGCGCGTAACGGCATCATTCGCGAGGGGCTGACGGCGAACGAAGAAGTGCTAGCTTACCTGCCGATGGCCTGGGTCGGGGACAACCTGTTTTCCTATGCACAATCCTTCGTTGCCGGATTTTGCGTGAGCTGTCCGGAAGATGCGACCACGGTTGCCCACGACCTGCGCGAAATCGGTCCGACCTATTATTTCGCCCCACCCCGCGTCTACGAAAACATGCTCACCCAGGTCATGATTCGGATGGAGGACGCGGCCAAAATCAAACGCGATATCTTTCACTACTTCATGGAGCATGCGCGTAAGGTCGGGGTCAAGATCCTGAACCGTGAACCGGTATCGCTTAAGGATTCGTTACTTTACAAGCTCGGCGACATTCTCGTGTACGGCCCGCTTAAAGACGTGCTGGGCTTGCGCCGCACCCGGCTCGCCTACACTGCCGGAGAGGCCATCGGCCCTGAAATTTTCGATTTTTATCGCTCCCTGGGCATCAACATCAAGCAGCTCTACGGCCAGACCGAATGCATGGTTTTCATCTGCGTACAGCCTGATGGGGAAGTATTTGCCGACACGGTCGGCACGCCGGCAATCGATGTCGAAATCAAGATCGATGACAATGGCGAAATCATGTATCGCAGCCCGGGCGTGTTTCAGTCTTACTATAAAAACCCGGAATCAACCGCGAGTACCAAGACCGAGGATGGCTGGGTGCATACCGGTGATGCGGGATTCTTCGATGACGACAATGGTCACCTGAAAATTATCGACCGCGCCAAAGACGTCGGCAAGCTCAACGATGGTACCCTGTTTGCTCCGAAATATATCGAAAACAAGCTCAAGTTCTTTTCCTTTATCAAGGAAGCGGTGGTCTACGGGAACGAGCGTGACTTCAGCACCGCGTTTATCAATATCGATCTCGATGCCGTCGGCAACTGGGCCGAACGGCGCAACATGGCCTACTCCGGATACATCGACCTTGCCGGGCAGGATGACGTCTACCAGCTAATCAAGGAGTGCATCGACAAGGTAAACCGGGACCTGTCGCAGGATAGCCGTCTCGGCAATTCGCAAATTCGGCGTTTCCTGATCCTGCATAAAGAGCTCGATGCCGACGACGGCGAATTGACCCGTACCCGCAAGGTACGCCGCAACTTTGTTGGCGATCGTTACGATATCCTGGTCGATGCGCTTTACTCGGACCGCCAGCAATGCCATGTCGAAACCCAGGTCACTTTCGAGGATGGGCGCACCGGGATGCTGGAAGCCGATATCAAGATTTGGGATGCCGCGGTTTTTCCGGTTAGAACCCTGGCCCAGGACGCTGCCGCATGAATGAGCGCAATATCGGTGACGAAATTCTCCGGGTCGAGAATATAAGCCTCTCCTTCGGGATCATGAAGGTCCTGGACGACATCAGCTTTGACATCAGGCAGGGCGAGATTCGCTCGATTATCGGCCCCAACGGTGCCGGCAAGAGCTCGATGCTTAACGTCATCAACGGCTTTTATCATCCCCAGCAGGGATCGATTACCTTCAAGGGTAATACGCGCAAGCAGATGGCCCCGCACGTCGCGGCGACCCAGGGCATCGCGCGTACCTTTCAGAATATCGCATTGTTCAAGGGTATGAGCACGCTCGACAACATAATGACCGGGCGCAATCTGAAAATGAAAACCAACCTGTTCTGGCAAGCGCTGCATATCGGCCCGGCACGCATTGAGGAACTCGAACACCGCGAGGCAGCCGAACGTATCATCGACTTTCTCGACATCCAGGCGATTCGCAAGAAACCGGTGGGCAAACTGCCTTACGGGCTGCAAAAGCGCGTCGAGCTGGGGCGCGCGCTCGCCGCCGAACCCGATCTGCTGTTGCTCGACGAACCCATGGCGGGGATGAACAGCGAAGAAAAGGAAGACATGTGCCGTTTCGTGCTCGATGTTAATTCGGAGTTCGGCACCACGATCGCATTAATCGAACACGATATGGGTGTCGTCATGGATTTATCCGACCGTGTGCTGGTGCTCGATTACGGCAAGCAACTCGCCGATGGCCTGCCTGACGAAGTCCGCAATAACCAGACTGTCATCGATGCCTACCTCGGAATTCCACATGAACAGGCTTAACAACTGATGCTATTTTTTATCGAAGTCGCACTGAGTGGACTGATGGCCGGTGTCATGTACTCGCTGGTGGCGCTCGGTTTCGTGCTGATATTCAAGGCTTCGGGGATATTCAATTTTGCCCAGGGCGTCATGGCGCTGTTCGCGGCGCTGACCCTGGTCGGGCTGATGGAAAAGTTTGGTATGCCAATTTGGCTCGCGATCATCGGAACCATCATCGTTATGATCGCGTTGGCCTGGGCGATCGAGCGCTTCATGTTGCGCCCCCTGGTTAACCAGGAGCCGATCATTCTGTTCATGGCGACGATTGGGCTCGCCTACGTGCTCGAAGGCGCAGGTGATATTTTGTGGGGATCGGATGTCAAGGTCCTGGATCTCGGCATCCCGCAGGGCGCATCGGACTGGATGCTCGATAGCTTTGATATTTACATCGAGAAGCTGGAAATATTTGCTGCCGCCACGGCCGCGATCATGGTGACTTTCCTGGCGATATTTTTCCAGAAGACGCGCATCGGACGGGCACTGCGCGCGGTTGCCGACGACCACCAGGCCGCGCTTTCGGTTGGTATTTCGCTGAACACCATCTGGGTCATCGTATGGTCGGTCGCGGGCATAGTCGCGCTCGTCGCCGGCATCATGTGGGGTTCCAAATCCGGCGTGCAGTTCTCGCTGTCGTTAATCGCCCTGAAAGCACTGCCGGTCCTGATCCTCGGTGGATTTACCTCGGTGCCGGGCGCAATCATCGGCGGCATGATTATAGGGGTTGGTGAAAAAGTGGCGGAAGTTTACCTCGGGCCGATAGTCGGCGGCGCGATCGAAAACTGGTTCGCCTACATGCTGGCATTGGCGTTCCTGTTGTTTAGACCGCAGGGTTTGTTCGGCGAACGCATTATTGAGCGAGTGTAAGGATGATTTATCGGGAAACCGGTCAGTTTAAAGCAAATTACCAGGACGACCAGGCGCTGTTCCCGATCGCCCAGGATCGTTACGTCATCTTCGCGACGCTGTTTGTAGTATTTGCGGTGATTCCATTCTTGCTGAACCAGTATTGGTTGAATGCCATTCTGTTGCCGTTCCTGATCTATGCACTGGCGGCTCTCGGCCTCAACATTCTGACAGGATATTGTGGCCAGCTGTCACTCGGAACCGGGGCGTTCATGGCAGTAGGCGCCTTTTCAGTTTTCAAACTGATGACCGTCGTTCCCGAACTCGGATTTATTCCGCTGGTGATTCTATCGGGCCTGATAACTGCAGCGGTTGGTACCCTGTTTGGTCTGCCCTCGCTGCGCATCAAGGGATTTTATCTCGCGGTCGCGACGCTGGCTGCACAGTTCTTCCTGATCTGGCTGTTTAACAAGGTAGGATGGTTTTTCAACTACAACGCGACGGGGATGATTACCTCGCCACCAATGACACTATTCGGGGTGATCGTGACCGGACCTTCGGCTGACCCGGTTGCCAAGTATTACCTGGTAGCCGGATTCGTTGCTGTGTTTGCACTGCTTGCGAAAAATATCGTGCGCGGGCGAATCGGTCGCAACTGGATGGCGATTCGCGATATGGATATCGCCGCCGAACTGATCGGTGTGCGTCCCTTAATCGCGAAGTTATCGGCGTTCGCCGTGTCATCTTTTTACATCGGTATGGCGGGCGCGCTATATTTTGCTGTTTGGCTCGGTTCCGCCGAACCGACCGAAGCCTTCGACATCAATCAATCGTTCCTGGTGCTGTTTATGATAATCATCGGTGGGCTGGGTTCGGTGCTTGGATCGTTTCTGGGTGCCGCATTCCTGGTTATGATGCCGATATTACTTAAGAATATTATGGTCGACGGCTTTGGTGCCGATAGTGCGCTGGCCGCACACATTGAAATTATCATCGTCGGCGTGCTGATAATTGGATTTTTGATTGTCGAACCCCATGGGCTGGCGCGCCTGTGGCGGATCGCCAAGGAAAAAATGCGCCTATGGCCATTCCCTTATTAAATTAATTAAGTAAGTGGATTGCTAGACGGCATGTCGCTTAAAATGTTGTTTCAACAGATAACCGGAGGAAGAAAATAAAATGAGAAATCTAGCTAAAAACCTGGTGGTCGGTCTTTTTTCGCTACCGCTAATTATGGGGGTGGCCAGTGCCTACGAATTGACAATTCCGACATTTGACTACCGCACCGGTCCGTACGGACCCAATGGAATCCCGTTCGCCAATGGCTACAGCGAGTATTTCATGATGCTCAACGAACGCGACGGTGGCATCAACGGCACCAGGATAAACCTGGTTCCTTGCGAAACCGGCTATAACACCAAGCGCGGTGTCGAGTGTTACGAAAATGTCAAGAACGAGGGCGAATCGGGCGCATTGGTCATTCAACCGCTGTCAACCGGGATTACCTACCAGATAATCCCCAAAGCCAGCGTCGACAAAATTCCGATTTTTTCGATGGGCTACGGCCGCACCTCGGCCGCAAACGGTAAGATCTTCCCGTGGGTGTTCAACTTTCCGGCTACTTATTGGAGCCAGGCGACCGTATTCGTACAGTACATAGCCGAAAAGGAAGGAGGTATGGATAAACTGAAGGGCAAGAAAATTGCGCTGGTTTACCACAACTCTGCTTACGGCAAGGAACCGATTCGTACGCTTGAGAGCGCGGCCAAGAAGTTCGGTTTCGAATTCATGCAGTTACCGGTCGATCACCCTGGCCAGGAGCAGAAAGCAACCTGGCTACAAATCCGTAAGGAACGTCCTGACTGGGTATTGATGTGGGGCTGGGGTGTCATGAACCAGGTCGCGATCAAGGAAGCCGCATCGATTCGCTACCCGATGGATCATTTTATCGGCGTCTGGTGGTCAGGTTCTGAAAACGATGTACTACCTGCCGGGGATGGCGCTCATGGTTATCTCTCGGGTGCCTTTCACCAACCCGGCGATAACTTCCCTGCACACGACGACATCAAGAAGTATGTCTACGACAAGGGAAAAGGTCTGGGAGATCGTGATCGTATCGGTGAAGTGCTCTACAATCGCGGCCTGGTCGCAGCAATGTGGACTTCCGAGGCAATTCGTAAGGCGATGGAAATTCATGGCACCAACAAGGTCAAGGGCGTGCATGTGCGTGATGGCTTTGAAGCGCTCGATGTCGATGAAGCGCGCCTGAAAGAACTGGGGCTGCCTGGATTCACGATTCCGGTTAAGATCAGCTGTGAAAACCATGAAGGCCCTGCCAAAGGTGCGTTACAGCAATGGGATGCCAAAGCCAAGAAATGGAGTCTGGTGACCGACTTTTACAATTCGTTGCACGACATTACCGGCCCGCTAATTGCCGAAGATTCATCGCAGTACGCGAAAGAAAATAACGTGGTTCCGCGTATCTGTGGCTAGTTACCGACAACGCAATTGGGAAACAGCCGGTGAGCGAAACCGGTAATCGGATTGATACCAGGCCGATGTTATCGGTTAACAACATCGAGGTCATTTACGACCATGTCATCCTGGTATTGAAAGGCGTTTCTCTTGAGGTTCCCGAGCAGGGCATCGTCGCCCTGCTCGGCGCCAATGGCGCGGGTAAGACCACCACGCTGAAAGCGGTTTCCAACTTGCTACGCGCCGAACGCGGCGATATCACCAAGGGCAGTATCGAGTTCCAGGGTGAGCGCATCGATGCGCTCACCCCGGCCGAACTGGTACAACAGGGTGTTATACAGGTCATGGAAGGACGCCATTGTTTCGAACACCTCACGGTCGAGGAAAACTTGCTTACCGGGGCTTATACTCGCCGCGACGGCAATGTTGCGATCCAGCAAGATCTCGAACTGGTATACAGCTATTTCCCGCGCCTGAAAAATCGCAGCCGGGCCCAGGCCGGTTATACTTCTGGTGGCGAGCAGCAAATGATTGCCATCGGCCGCGCGCTGATGTCTCGCCCAAAAATGATTCTGCTCGATGAACCATCGATGGGGCTGGCACCTCAACTGGTAGAAGAAATTTTCGAAAATGTCGAACGCCTGAATAAAGACGAAGGCGTTACCTTTTTACTTGCTGAGCAAAATACCAACATCGCACTACGCTACGCAGATCATGGCTATATTCTTGAAAATGGCCGCGTCGTACTCGACGGCACCGCGGCGGAACTGCGTGAAAACACCGACGTCAAGGAATTCTACCTCGGCATTAGCGAGGGTGAACGCATCAGTTTTCGCGACGTAAAACACTATCGACGCCGCAAGCGCTGGCTGACCTAAGCTATCCCGGCATCCGGCAGGTATAACAATCCCGCTTGATGTAACGGCAGGAGTTCTGGATCCCGCGATTAAATCGCGGGATGACAGCCCGAATGTCATTCCCGCGCAAGCGGGAATCTTATAATATGGCGTCTTCAGGGGATCCCGATAGGTCGGACCGCCGCTTACGCGGGGATGATGGGAGAGGCGATGAGTGAATTCTACGACAGTCTGGAAACACGCAGCATAGACGAACGCGAGCAGGCGCAACTTGAGGCTATTCGCGAACAGATAAGGCATGTAAAGAGCAATACCGCCGCGTATTCGGAGTCACTCAAGGATATTAATGCAGATGATATTACCGATGCCGCGTCATTCAGCGCCTTAGCGTTGACACGCAAGTCGGAATTGATCGAATTACAGCAGGCGCAGCGTCCCTTCGGTGGTTACACCGCGAAGGATACGGCATTTTGTTCCCACGTGTTTGCATCGCCCGGTCCGATATACGAACCCGGTTTTGCTGTCCCCGATTTCTGGCGCTTTGCACGTTCGCTTTACGCCAGTGGAATTCGAGCAGGTGAGCTGGTGCACAATTGTTTCAGCTACCATTTCACCCCGGCGGGCCAGATGTTTGACAGTGCGGCGCTTGCGCTCGGCTGTAGCGTCATTCCTGCCGGTGTCGGCCAAACCGAATTACAGGTGCAAACCATCGCCGACCTGCAACCCGATGCATACGTTGGTACCCCCTCATTTTTTAAAATTATTCTCGAACAGGCCGACGAATTAGAGCGCGATGTCGGCTCAATCGGCAAGGCGATGATGAGTGGGGAAGCCTTACCGCCGCCGTTACGCGACAGTTTTGTCGAGCGCGGTGTGCGCGTGCAACAGTGCTATGGCACCGCCGACCTGGGCCTGATCGCCTACGAATCCCACGCCATGGAAGGGTTGATTATCGACGAGGGCGTTTACGTTGAAATCGTGCGTCCCGGAACCGGTGAACTGGTCGCCGAAGACGAAGTTGGCGAAGTGGTGGTCACCAACCTGGGCCGCGAATATCCCCTGCTGCGGTTCGCGACCGGCGATTTGTCGGCCTATCTGCCTGGAACCAGTCCCTGTGGTCGCACCAACCAACGCATCAAGGGCTGGATGGGACGCGCCGATCAGACCGCCAAAGTACGTGGCATGTTCATTCACCCGGAACAGGTGGATAAAGTCGTCAAGCGTCATTCGGAAATATCCCGGGCACGCCTGGTCATCAATTGGGTTGACCAGGCCGACCAGATAACCCTGCAATGTGAGTCCGAAGTTAGCGATGTATCCCTGGTCGATGCAATCGCCGAGAGTATCAGGTCAATCTGTAAACTTCGTGGCGAAGTCGAGATCGTAGCACCCGGCACCCTGCCGAACGATGGCAAGGTTATCGACGATATTCGCCAGTACGAGTAACCAGCCTCAGCGCCATCCCTGTGAATTCGAAACGCCTGCTAGCAGATGTCCGCGTCATCGATCTGTCGCAATACATTCCCGGGCCTTTTGCAACCCGACAACTGGCTGATCTCGGCGCCGAAGTGATAAAAATCGAACCGCCGGGTGGAGATCCGATGAGATTTTTCATGCACACCGCGAAGGACGAGCTATCACCGATTTATCGTCATCTCAACCGCGGCAAGCGCATTTGTCAGCTGGATCTGAAGTCCGAATCGGACCGGGAGGCCTTGTTGGCGCTGCTCGCTGATGCCGATATTCTGCTCGAATCCTTCAGACCGGGCGTGCTGGCACGGCTTGGCCTTGGTCCCGACCGACTC
>JAOTYD010000058.1 GCA_029862005.1 Gammaproteobacteria bacterium
TAAGTGCAATACGCGGTAAAGCGCCTGTTTCAAATCAACCACGCCGCGATCAAATTCGGGTTGCAGGGTTTCAACATGCTCAGCATCCCGATGCATCTTCGGTGGTTTTCCGAGCAAGACCTCGAGCGACAGATCCACTGGCGTATTGTCAAAATGTGGGTCTTCGACCCGCAAGTGACGTTGCTCGGTGGCCTTGCCAAGCACCGCGTAAATGCAGCGTTCGCGCTCGCACAGGGCGATAAAGTCGTCGAGTCGATCATCGGCAACGGCAAGCACGTAACGCTCCTGGCTTTCATTGCACCAGATTTCCATCGGCGACATGCCCGGCTCGTCATTCGGGACGCGGCGCAAATCCAGTTCCGCTCCACGTAAAGCGTCATTTACCAGTTCGGGTAACGCGTTGGACAGCCCCCCTGCACCGACATCGTGAATCGAGAGAATCGGGTTGGCGGCTCCCTGGGCCAGACAACGATCGATAACCTCCTGCACCCGACGCTGCATTTCCGGGTTTCCGCGCTGCACCGAGGCGAAATCGAGCTGTTCACTGCTGCTGCCACTAGCCATTGACGACGCTGCCCCGCCACCGAGACCGATCAACATCGCCGGACCACCGAGCACAATCAGGTTGGCACCGGGTGGGATATCCTGTTTTTCGACATGTTCGCGTCGAATCGAGCCGACCCCGCCGGCCACCATGATCGGTTTGTGATAACCGCGCACTTCCGGCCCGGTCTCGGCGACAATGCTTTGCTCGTAGGTACGGAAATAGCCACAGGTGTTGGGGCGGCCGAATTCGTTGTTGAACGATGCGGCTCCGACCGGGCCCTCAATCATGATATCGAGTGCCGAGGCAATACGACCTGGTTTGCCATGGTCCTGCTCCCAGGGTTGTTCAAAGCCCGGGATCTTCAGGTTCGACACTGAAAAACCACACAGGCCTGCCTTCGGTTTGGATCCCGTGCCGGTTGCACCCTCGTCGCGTATCTCACCCCCCGAACCTGTGGCCGCCCCCGGGAACGGCGATATCGCGGTCGGGTGATTATGGGTTTCAACCTTCATCAGGATGTCGAGCCGGGTTTCTTCGTAATGATATTCGGAAGCCTGCGGTGAGGGCGAGAAGCGGGTTGCCCGGAAACCCTCGATCACCGCGGAATTATCGTGATAGGCCGACAGGATACCGTCGCTGTGTTGAGCATGCGTATGCTTGATCATCTTGAACAGGGACAGTTCCTGTTCGACGCCATCGATGCGCCAGCTTGCGTTGAAAATCTTGTGCCGGCAATGCTCTGAATTGGCCTGCGCGAACATCATCAATTCAACATCAATCGGATTGCGATCCAGCTCGGTATAGGCTTCGATCAGGTAATCGATTTCATCCGCTGACAGTGCGAGACCCAGGTCGGTATTAGCCTGCTCCAGAGCGGTACGACCCCGGTTTCGAGTGTCGATTTCGTTAAAAGATCTTGGTTTATGGCTCTCAAACAGCACCTTGCAATCATCGAGACGGGAAAACACGGCCTCGATCATACGATCGTGTAACAGGTCGGCAGGTACTTCGTCAGCCGTATCAATGGTGTAGAGGATGCCGCGTTCGATTCGCTTTACCTGGTCAAGGCCACAGTTATGCGCAATGTCGGTTGCCTTGCTGGCCCAGGGTGAAATCGTGCCAGGACGCGGGACTACATAGAATTCCTGGCCGGCGACGTTTGCCGAATCGAGCGCGGGACCATAGGTCAACAGGTTTTGCAGTACCTTCAGCCGTGCTTTGTCGAGCTCGCCGTCGCTGATATGGACCAGGTGAATAAAGCGGCTGCTGAGCCCGTTTACCGTGATCCCTGCGGCGCCCAGTTGTTGTTGTTGTTTTTTAAGTCTGAACTCGGAGTGTGCCGGGCTACCGGGCAGGCATAGCATGTTCGATCAGGTCGCTTCACGGGGGTGGAAAGGTGCGCAGATAATAACGGAAAACATCCATGGATCCAACACAATCACGTCGCGGGTAATCAATTCTCGGCAAACGACAGGGTATGGTAGCGATAAAAACGAATTGTGTCGGACCAGTGCCCGGCCGGCAGCCCGGCTTTCTGCATCAACTCTTCAAGAAACTGGTTGGGCAAGGGTATTTTTTCCCATACCTTGGGTAAAAAGGTCGACCGGTATCCGCGGTCTTCCATCAGTAATCCGTCCTCGCCCGGTTTCAGTGCGTCCAACAGGGCCTGCCTCGAGTCGACTTTGATGAGATCAAGCGCCGACAACACCGAAATTTCGACGCGTAATTCGTCCAGCTCCGTGGGGTCGACCTTGCCGAAGCGGCGATCCCGAAACGCGGCATTGAATGCCGAATTTGCAACCGCCTGGGCCAGTGGGTCCACCGCCTGCAACGAACCGATACAACCGCGCAACTCGCCGCTACGCATCAGGGTAGTGAACACGGCAGAATCGACTTGCAGGTTTTTACTCAACTGCGCTACATCGATTGATAGTGCCCGACCCGATTCAAGACCGTGGCTAATCGATCGGCGCGCGATATCGAGTAAGCTGAATTGCTCGTCCTTGCTGAGATTAATGCAAAGCGAAGGCAGCATAGCCGACCACCCTGTTCAGATCACCTGCAGTGTCTCCCGAGTTGCAGGCGTGCAGCAGTTTAACCTTCAGCGCACGGCATTTTGCAGAGGCCATCAGGCCGTTAATTGCGCGTGCGCCGCAAGCCTGTTCGCCTTTCAACGACGTGGACTTATGCAGAATATAATCACAAGTACTCGCATCGACCTGCTGTGCTTCCGGATAACTTAAAAAATGCGATAAATCGGAGCTGATCACCAGCAACGTATGTGGATCATCGACCAGGGCATCGATTACGGTTGCTACCTCGCCGGCGGAAGCCCCTCCCACCACCAAAGGGATCAATGTAAATTGGTTCAATACTGACTGCAGAAACGGTAACTGGACCTCGAGGCTATGCTCTTCCCGATGGGCTTCATCCGAAACCTGGACACCCGGTAAATCTTCGATTTGGTTGAGACCCTCCCGGTCCAGTGGAATATCGCCCAGAGGCGTCGCAAAGCAGTCCACGGAGGGGATTGCCATGCCTTCAACGTACACCCGGTGCGCAGGTCCGATCAATATTACCCGCTTTACTTGATCAGGATCAGTTAACAGGCAACGAAAGGCGCAGGCTGCGGTTGAACCCGAGTAGATATAGCCCGCGTGTGGTACGATCAGGGCCTTGGGTAACGGATCAGGAAGCGCTGATTCAGCCTCTAACAGTTCTTTGACATGATGTTGCAAACGACTTGCATTAGCGTCGTAGAAGTAACCGGCAACCGCCGCTGGGCGTGTAGTCATGAGTTGTCCTCAAAGAAGTTCATTATTATTATTTTAAACCCAACCTTCCCTGTTTCATTTGCCCTGTATCAAGACTATGCAAGAAACGATCGTTAAAACCAAATACTGGCATCGCCTGGACGATGGGCGCCTGCAGTGTGACCTGTGCCCACGCCACTGTCACCTGCGAGATGGCCAACGCGGTCTTTGCTACGTGCGCCAACGCCTCGACGATGAAGTAAAACTGGTGAGTTACGGTCGATCGAGCGGTTTTTGTGTCGATCCGATCGAAAAAAAACCACTCAATCACTATTTCCCCGGCAGCTCGGTGCTATCGTTCGGCACTGCGGGTTGCAACCTGGCCTGCAAGTTTTGCCAGAACTGGGACATGACCAAGTCCCGCGAGATGGACACTCTGGCCGATGCCGCGTCACCACATAAACTTGCCCGTGTAGCGTCAGAATTGTCCTGCCTGAGCGTGGCATTTACCTATAACGACCCGGTTATTTTCCACGAGTACGCAATCGATGTCGCTGCCGCCTGTCGCGAGCGTGATATCAACACGGTCGCCGTGACGGCCGGCTACATCGATCCAGAGCCCAGGATCGAGTTCTTTGCCGCGATGGATGCCGCCAATGTTGATCTGAAAGCTTTTACCGACCGCTTTTATTACAAGATTTGCGGTGGGCACCTGGCGCCTGTACTGGAAACGCTCGAGTATATCCGGCATGAAACCAATTGCTGGCTCGAGCTGACAACGCTCTTAATCCCGGGGGAAAACGACTCCGACGACGAACTGCACCAGATGACAAACTGGGTGGTCGACAAGCTCGGGCCCGACGTGCCGATGCACTTTACCGCATTTCACCCCGACTGGAAGATGCTTGATATCAAGCCGACTCCGCTCGCGACGCTAACACGTGCGCGCAAGATCGCGATCGAAAACGGGGTGCATTACGCCTATACCGGCAACGTGCACGACAGCAGCGGTTCCAGCACCTGGTGTCATTCCTGTGGCGAATTACTAATCGAACGTGACTGGTACGTGCTGGGACACTGGAGTCTCGATGCCAACGGCTGCTGCACCAATTGTGGTACACGACTACCCGGACATTTCCTGGAAAAACCGGGTAAATTTGGTGCGCAGCGAATCCCGGTTTATCTCAACCGCTATGCCGGTGAATAAAATCCCCCGCTAAACGTAACTTTTTAGCCTTGAGGGCAGCGCAAGGATCGGAATGATCGTTGCGGAGTCAAATGCGCCCGATCGAATTCGCTTGAATAAAAATTTTGCATTCTTTATACAGGCACAGTTTGTCCCGAAGCCTGAGCAGATACCATGCCCAAGAGAATCCTGATCCCGTTTACCTTCCCGTTGCGGTGCCAGACTGAAAGCACCTTGCCACTACACAGGGCGCCGAAAACTGCCGATTGCGTTGGTATCCTGGCCGGAGTAAATGCATGACCGGCTACTTTATCCAGGCTTTCATTTACCTGTGCGCTGCAGTTATCGCGGTACCCCTGGCGAAACGATTGGGGCTAGGTTCGGTGCTGGGTTACCTGATGGCCGGTGTCATTATCGGTCCGATGATTGGCCTGGTGGGCGAAGAAACACAGGCCCTGCAACATTTCGCCGAGTTTGGAGTGGTGATGATGCTGTTCCTGATCGGTCTCGAAATGGAACCACGCATGCTATGGTCGATGCGAAAACGACTGCTGGGACTTGGCGGCCTGCAGGTAGTATTGTCGACAGCCGCGATTTCGTTGATCAGCCTGGTATTCGGAATTGACTGGCGAATCGCGTTTACCATCGGCTTGATCCTCGCACTGTCATCGACAGCGATCGTATTGCAAACCCTGAACGAAAAGGGGCTGACGAAAACCGAAGGTGGGCGCGGTGCCTTTGCTGTCCTGCTATTCCAGGATATAGCGGTGATACCGATGCTGGCATTAATTCCGCTACTCGAGATTCCCGAGTTGGCATTGGCAGCCAGTGAAATTGCAAGTCAGACAGCCGCGGCCCACGGCCATCTGGACCTGGTATCCGGCCTGCCTAACTGGATTTACGCCATTGTCGTACTCGGCGCAATCGCCACCGTGGTGTTCGGCGGATTCTATCTTAGTCGGCCGCTGTTCCGCTTCGTCGCGGCATCCGGGTTGCGCGAGGTATTTACCGCAACCGCGTTAATGCTGGTCGTAGGTATCGCAGCATTAATGAGCCTGGTGGGCCTGTCACCCGCCCTCGGTACCTTCCTCGCGGGCGTGGTACTTGCGAATAGCGAGTTTCGTCACGAACTTGAAACCAATATCGAACCCTTCAAGGGGTTGTTACTCGGCCTGTTCTTCATCACCGTGGGCGCGGGCATTGACTTTGGCGTGCTGGCACAGGACTGGTTCCTGGTCGCTGCAATTACGTTATCGCTGATAACCATAAAGGCCGTAATCGTTTATATCCTCGCCCGATCGTTCGGTATCCAGTCGATCGACCGCTGGCTGGTGACACTCGGACTCGCACAGGCCGGAGAGTTTGGCTTCGTACTGCTGAGCTTCAGCTTGCAGAATAACGTGATTCCGGCCGATATCGCCGAGTTGCTTGCGCTCGTGGTCGCGATTTCGATGTTCCTGACACCTGCCCTGTTCATATTTTTCGACAAGATACTGGTCCCTCGCTTTGAAACCAGCACGGAACAGCGTGAATACGATGTCATCGATACCAGCGGTCGCGTACTTATTGCCGGCATCGGGCGCTTCGGTCAAATCGTGAATCGACTACTGGTTGCAAACAACATTGAAACCATAGTCCTCGACCACGATGCCGGGCAGGTTGACAACATGCGCAAACTCGAGATCAAGAGTTACTTCGGGGACGCGACCCGCCCCGAACTGCTCGACACGGCGGGACTGGAAGACGTCGACCTGTTCGTGATCGCAATCGACGACCGCGAACGCGCGGTACAGCTCGTAGAGCACATCCGCCAACGCTGTCCTGACCTCACAATACTGGCGCGCGCCTTCGACCAGGTTCATTATTACCAGTTGAAACAGGCTGGCGCGCAGTTCGTCATCAAGGAAACCTACCTTGCCGCACTTGATATGGGTTGCGAAGCGTTAACCCGCCTCGGCTTCCATCCGTTTCGAGCGGACCAATTAAGAAGCGCCTTTATCGCGACCGAGAACGAGATGGTCGAGGATCTATACCAGAACTGGCTCATTACGGAGGACAGCGGCATGCGCCCTGGTTTTCGGGAACTGTTCATGCAGCAGGAAGCCGCGATCCGCGCAGCCATGCAGGAAGACCCGGCTCATGGCTCTGACGACGACTGAATTCGAATAACTTGACGCCAGTCAGTATGTGCAAATCTGGCTTTTTTACAGTGGTTGCATTCAATCTAACCGGATGGTGTATCAGTGACCGGGCACATTACGCACGCAAACCTCCCTCAGGCCGATGATCCTGCGGCAAATGCCCTGATCGCCGGATTGGATGATCCGTTTGCCTTCGGGCACCCGGTTAAATACATCCGCCTGATCGAGACCCATATTTCGTGGGTTATCCTGACCGGAAATTATGCCTACAAAATCAAGAAACCGGTCAATCTTGGATTCCTTGATTTCTCGACCCTCGATAAGCGCCATTTCTACTGTCTCGAGGAACTACGCCTGAACCGCCGGTTCGCGCCGGAAATCTACCTCGAGCTGGTCGAAATTCGGGGCAGTCCGGAAGCACCCAGACTGCAGGGAGACGGAGAAGTCATTGAGTATGCAATCAAAATGGTCGAGTTTCCGCAGCAGTGCCTGCTCAGCAGCCATGCCGCTAAAAAGGACCTTACCCCGGAAATCATCGATGCTATAGCGGCAAGGGTAAGCCAGGTACATGTCGAGAGTGAACGTGCTGATGCCAGTAGTGAATTCGGCACAGGTAGCGTGGCAGCGCAGTGGAGCGAGGAAAACATGGTTCACATAGCAAACGCGATCTCGACCGATTTTCTGCCGAACAGTTTTTTCCAGTTACAACGCTGGTACCGGGAAAACGAGGGGTTGCTCACGACCATAGACGAGCGCAAGCAAGAGGGATTTGTGCGCGAGTGTCATGGTGATCTGCATCTTGGCAACATGGCACTGATCAATGGCAGGATCATCCTGTTCGACTGCATCGAGTTTAATCCCGAGTTGCGCTGGATCGATACCACTAGCGAAGTAGCATTCGTGGCAATGGATTTGAATGCGCGCGGTTATCCGGCCTTTTGCTGGCGATTTTTAAACCGCTACTTCGAAGCCAGCGGCGACTACCAAGCGATCAAGTTGTTGCGCTACTATTTTGTTTACCGCGCGCTGGTGCGTGCCAAGGTAGAGGCATTGCGCGTCGACCAGGAAGCTCGTGACAGCAGCAGCTATGCAGAACAGATTCAGCCGTCAATCGATTACATCGAGCTCGCCGCACGCTGGTCGGGCAGCCATCGCGCCGGCCTGGTCATCATGCATGGATTATCCGGGTCCGGGAAATCGACTGTCGCGGCGCAACTGGTCGAGGCACTGGGCGCGATACAGATCCGCTCAGACGTGATCAGGAAAAGGCTTTTCAACCTCGACGCACAAGAATCCAGTGGTTCTGCACTTGCCCAGGGCATTTATACCGGCGACGCCACCGGGCAAACCTATGATCGAATGCGCGAGATCGCGGCCACCATTATCGACGCCGATTTTACCGTGATCGCCGACGCGACCTTCCTGCTCGAATCGCAGCGCAAGGCGCTACTCGAAATGGCGGTTAGCCCATCGTGTAAAAAAATTATTATTCATTGCGAAGTTCCAGAAGCTGAATTGCGCAAACGCATTGTTGCACGCGAACACGATCCTTCGGAAGCCAACCTGGAAGTGCTGGAACAGCAATTGCGTAACCAGGAGCCGATCAGCGACGTCGAAAAAAAGCATGCTCAACTCGTCACAATCGGCAGCCAGGGTATCGGCCCCGAACAAGTCGAGAAAATAAGAAACCTGCTGACTAAATAACGGTCAGGAGATCAGCGTCAACGATATCGATCAGTTTTTCAGCCGTGTTGCCGATCAGCTTGCCCTTGATTCCAGTACGCGCAAGAGTTCCTATCATTACGATGCTCGGTTCAATCTCGTCACAGATTGCCCGCAAGGTTTCGACAGTACTACCCTGACGCAGCAAAACCCGCTCCGGCTTGATATCGAAAAGTTTGCCGAGTTGATCTGTTGTGACTTCATGCCCATGGGTCTTAATCGGTAAATGCTCACTATCGATCTCACTGGAATAGACGCTGGCGATATACAAATCCATGGCGACAATCTCCGCGAATGCCCGCGCATCGCGGATAATGACGTTGTTTAATCGTTCATGCTGTAGGTCACCAGACTCAAGGTCTAGACAGGCAACGATACGACCTGATGTCCATTCCTGGGCCTGGCGGGTAAAGAGTATCGGGCAGGCACATCGATGCATCAGCTTGTAGTCGGAGGTCGGCCTGAAAAACCGCTGCGTCTTGCTATGGTGGAAACTGGATTTAATCACCAGATCGCACCCTGATTTCTCGATAGCTCGAATTGCAGAATCAACCCATTTTCTATTCCAGATCACTTCCGTCGTATACGGCACATCGCTGACCTTGCAGGGTTGCATCAACTGTTCCAGCCAATCGCTTGCATCTTCAAGCGTGGAGCGCTTGAATTCCTTGCGCGAGGCGTACTCTCCTGCTTCCTTCAAATCCCTGTAGGTACAAAGAAATGCATGGATATGACAATTTCCGAGCTTGCCAATAAGTAACGCCTTCACCAGTGCCGGCTGGTGCTCGGTGGTTGGATCGACCACTACGAACAGATGGGTTTGCTGCTGGTTCATTCGATGTTTCGTCAGTTATGTGCGTTGGAAGGGATCATTTTATTTTATCGTCAGGCAACTGCAATCGGCAAGCTGGGCGATCTTGTGAGAGGTACTGCCGAGTAACAGGCTTTTCAACTTGCCGAAGCCACGGCTGCCTGAAATTATCAGATCTGCTTTACGATCCCTGGCAAAAGCAACAACTTCCTCCGCGGGGCTACCCAGCACCGCTCTCGCATCGACATCCTGCGCACCGTGATGTATCGCACTCTCGCGCGCCTGCTCTACCAGAAAATCGGCATACTGAAACATCGCTTTCTCAGAGTCGGATGAAGTCTGGGCCATGTTGCTCATCATATTGGCGGGTGCATTCTCGAGATTGACCAGCATACTGGGCATGGGCTCGATAACATGCTCGATTTCACCCATCTTGCGCACTTCCTCTGGTATTTTCATATGGCTCGCATCG
>JAOTYD010000059.1 GCA_029862005.1 Gammaproteobacteria bacterium
TTTTTTCGCGCTGTGGCCGGACGATGCATTGCGCGAAAGTTTACACCTTGCCAGTAAGACGATTCCGATCAAACGCCCGGCGCGGCGCGTACCCCGCTATAATTTACACCTGACTTTGCACTTTGTTGGTAACGTTTATTTCGACCAGCTGGCCTTCCTGCGAGAGCAAGCCGGGCAGGTGAAAGCGAAAGCCTTCGAGCTCAGTATTGATTGCCAGGGTGTTTTCAAAAAATCCCGGGTTGCGTGGCTGGGTTGCCGCGAAACGCCCACTGCATTGCTCGAATTGCACCAGCAGCTGGGACAGCGGCTGCAACTGTGTGACTACCGGCCGGAGGCGCGGAATTATAATCCGCACGTCACGATGGCACGAAAAATTGGTCACATACCCGAACAGAAGGGCTTCGAGCCAATAACCTGGAAGGCCAACCAGTTTTGTCTTATCGAGGTTCAACAGATCGACGATGGCGTACAATACCGGGTTATCGAAACCTACCCGCTATTATGAGCAAAAGTACAACCTATAAATTACCACCCGACGTATTGCAGCAATTGACGCAGCGCTCGGATGCCAGGGGTCTGCTTCAGCTTGGCGCTCATCTCGCGATGCTGCTGTTTGCCGGGTTCGGTTTGCACCTGACCCAGGATAGCATCTGGCTGATGCTAAGCCTGCCGATATACAGCGCCTTGCTGATATTCCTGTTTGCGCCGCTGCACGAAACTTTGCACTTTACCGTGTTTAAAACCCGCTGGCTCAATAACCTGGTCGCCGCTGTTTGCGGATTCCTGTTGCTGCTGCCGTTTCAGAGTTTTCGCGCTTTTCACTACGCGCACCATCGGCATACGCAAGATCCTGAGCTCGATCCGGAATTACTCGATATGAAACCATTGGTGCATAGGCACTACTGGTTTTATCTCTCCGGTCTACCGACCTGGTGGCAAAGCCTGGTTGCCATCTGGCGACATGCACTGGGTGCCGTCGATGAAAGCTATATCGAGGAACGTCACCATAAAACGACTATTAACGAAGCCCGCTTTCATCTCGCCGGTTACGCGCTGTTGCTGTTGTTCAGTGTGCTCTGGTCCAGCAGTGCTCTATGGTGGTACTGGATTTTACCGGCGCTGGTTGGCCAGCCCATGCTGCGACTGTACCTGCTGGCCGAGCACGGCGGCTGTGATTTCAGCGACAATATGCTCGAAAATTCGCGCACTACCTATACCACGCCATGGCTTAACTTTCTCGCCTGGAACATGCCGTACCATGCCGAACATCATTTTCTCGCGTCAGTACCCTTCCATGCTCTGCCGGCACTGCACGCCTATACCGGGCAGCATGTAAAACACAAGGGCGACGGCTATTACCGCGTCAACCGTCATATCGCGGCGCAATATTGAATCATTAAGAACCCGGTAATTTGCTGATCAACGGGAGGTCTCGCTTAAGTCCTGCGATCGGTTATCACAGCACCATCTCGAGATCCCTGATCAAGTCATCGGCATCTTCCAGTCCAACCGAAAACCGAAAAATGCCCTCCCCGGCGGCTGCCCGGTACTTTTCCAGTTCCGCGTCTTCGAGGCGATAGGACGAACCGGTCAGGTCCGCGGTTTGCATCAGGTAGACCAGGCTGCGATGGTGTCCCAGTGATACCGCGTAATGGATCACCTCCAGCTTTTCCATCATGCGCTCAGCGACCGCTTTGGCGTTCGCGGTACGAAAACTGATCATGCCTGAGAAATTATCCATTTGTGATTTTGCCAGCATATATTGCGGGTGCGATTTTAGGCCCGGATAAAGCACTTTTTCGACCCTGTCATGCGTCTCCAGGAAACGCGCCACTGCGAGCGCATTTTCTTCGTGACAGCGCATGCGCAGCGGCAGGGTCGCCATGCCGCGCATGATCAACCAGGCATTGAATGGACTGATAACCCCGCCGTAATGCACCAGTGCCTCGCCGCGCAACGGGCCGAGCAGCGCTTGGTTGCCACAGACTGAGCCGCCCATGGCATCGCCGTGTCCGCCGATATACTTGGTCAGCGAATGAATTACCAGATCCGCGCCGAGTGTCAGTGGGCGCGTCGCGATGGGTGACGCAAAAGTTGAATCAACAACGAGTAAAGCCTGCTGCGCGTGAGCGACTTCAGCCGCGTCCTTGATGTCCGAGATTCGCAGTAGCGGATTGGAAGGGGTTTCCAGCCAGACCATGCGCGTATTGTCGCGCATCGCGGCACCGATGTTCGCAGGCTCCGAAGTATCGACCGGGGTGACCTCGATCCCGAGGCGGGTTAGCGTGTCGCGCGCGAACTCGGCGGTGCCCGGGTAGTTGGTGTTGCTGATGACCAGGTGATCGCCCTGGCTCAGGTGAGCCAGCATGACTGCGGCGCTTGCCGCCATGCCCGAGGCGAAGGCGATACCGGCCTCGGCCTGTTCCAGCACCGCGAGCTTTTGTTCGAGCTGTTGCGTGGTCGGGTTGTCCCAGCGCGTGTAAACAAACGGTGTTTCCGCGGTCAGGTTGTTGGCAGAAAAACTAATTTCCTCGTCGACCACGAAGGTACTCGACATCACCAGGCTCGGCGCCGAGGCCCCGGTGGCTGAGTCGGGACTTTCTCCAGCGTGAATCGCAAGGGTCTGCACGCCCTTGTCTGCTACTGATTTTAAGCTCATTGGATTGGCACCGTTTAAAATAGACATTAGTACGGCCGAAGAGCAACGATGTCAATCGGAGGTTGCGTCAGTAAAACGAAATCACTGACCTGGAAACTCGTAATGGTTTCACCCGGGTGTTTCGGCTATATTCGCTTTTTGAGGGCGGAGTCTCGATGTCTTTAAGCGCGCAACAAAAACAGTTCTTTGCAGACCAGGGGTACCTGGTCGTCGAAAATGCAGTGAGCGATGCTCAGCTTGCCGCACTGCGCGAACAGTTTGGAGCATGGATCCAGCAAAGTCGTTCGCACCAGACGCCCTATGGCGAAACCATCGATCACCGGCCCCGCTTTGATGTCGAGCCCGGCCATAGCGCCGACCAGCCCGCGTTGCGTCGTGTCAACGCGCCTACTGACATATCGGACGTATATTACGATGTCATGCGTAACAGTATGATGACCGACTGTGTCGCCGAGTTGATCGGCCCCAACGTGAAGTTTCACCACAGCAAGATCAATTCCAAGCTACCAGGCGCAGCCACCGAGGTTAAATGGCACCAGGATTTCCCGTTTACGCCGCACAGTAACGATGACCTGGTGACCGCGCTGCTCATGGTGGATGAAGTGACCGAGGAAAATGGTCCACTGCAGGTATTACCGGGATCGCATCGCGGCGAGATTTACGATTTATGGCACGATGGGATTTTTACCGGTGCGGTGGCAGATTCGGTAGCACGTAACTGTATCGATAATGCCGTAACCTGTACCGCTAAGGCTGGATCGGTGTGCCTGATGCATACGCGGCTGTTACACGGTTCATCACCGAATCTTTCGACCGATCCGCGAACCCTTTTTATTTCGGTTTACTCGGCCGAAGACGCCATTCCCTGCTCGCCTAATCCGGTCCCGAGCATTTACCAGGGTGAAATTGTGCGTGGTAAGAAAACCGATCATATTCGCAGTCGTGAATATGATATCCCGTTACCGCAGCTGCCAACGACGGCGTCATTTTTCGATCAGCAGGCCGGTTCCTAGCTAAAACCGGCGGAATTGCCCCATCGCAATGCAAACAGGGATCCGAGGCTTAATCGCGTTGGCTCTTTTGTCAGGTGGGGTGGGCCAGGAAACTCTGTAGCGAGCGTTCCGGGTCGAAAATATCGACGGGCGCCGGTTCGAATTTGGTATGTCGGTAGCCATTGGATCCGATCGGCTCGTAAAGCGCGAGGATTTCATCACGCCGACTGGCGAGATCGCGCACCGCGACCAGCAGGGCCTCGATATCGCCACGAGTGGTGTAAAGCCCCAGGCTCGCGCGCGCCATGCCGCGCTTGCGCTCGACGTCAGCCTCGGCATTCGGTGCATCGGGATCTATATCCATGTCCCACATTTCCTTTTTTAACAGTTCGCGCACGTAAGGATGCGCACAGAAACAACCGTTGCGCACCTGGATGTTGTAATAGTCATTCAGTGCAGCCGCGCTCAGGCCGTGGTCGAAGCCCTTGATATTGAAAGCGATCGTGCCGGTTCTCGGAACATCTTCGGGATTCGGCCCGTAAACCGATACGCCCTCAATTGCCTTTAATCCGTTCCAGGCCAGGTCGATCAGGCCGATTTCCTTTTCCCGCACCTTGTCCATGCCGACCCGGTGCAACAGGTCGAGCACTGCGCCGAGGGTAATCGCGCCCACGATGTTTGGTGTGCCGGCTTCTTCACGGTCGGGCAGGGTATCGGTCGGCATGTACTCGGCGATGTAGACATCGTCGACCATGCCGCCACCGAGTTCGGAGGGCTTGATAGCGTTAAGGACGGTTTTCTTCGCAATCACCGCTCCGGGTGAACCGGGCGCGTATATTTTGTGACCGGAAAACACCAGCACATCGATATCGGCGCCATTCATGCTGACGGGCGCATGGGCAATCATTTGCGAAGCGTCGACCAGCAGGTAAGCACCAACCGAGTGGGCAAGTTTAGCAACTTCAGCAAGCGGCGTGATGGCGCCCGAAACGTTGCTCGCACCGGTCACCGCGATGTAGTTGATCTTTTCGCCATGCTCATTAAAAATCTCGCGCAGACGTTCCATGTCGAGACCGCCGTAGCGCTCGAATTCTCCCATGCAGGGGACATGGACCACGTGCGAACTGTGGTGTCGGTGCGGCAGGTCGTTGGAGTGATGCTCCATTTCCGATACCAGCACGATTTCGCGTTCGGGGCGCGCACAGGAGAGACTGGCCGCCATGCGGTTGAAACCCGCAGTGGCGCCACTGCCGGCGAAGAAGCTGCAGAATTGCCCGGGATCCGCATCGACAAATTCAAGTACTCGCTGGTGCGCCCATTCGAAGGCATGCGAGGCACCCCGGGCCGCGTAATGCAGATCCGAGTGGGTACTGGCGTAGTGTTCCAGGAATTCATGGCCGACGTCGTAGGCCGGTGACATCATCAGCGTCGATGCTGCCGAATCCAGGTAAACGCGCGGACCGCGCTTACCATCCACGGTTGGATACTCGGTATCACGTCCAATAAAGCTGGCTTGCAAACTCGCCAATAGGTTGGAATTGCTCATGGGATCGATTTGTCAGACAAAAGAAGTATTGTCGCACAATCCCGTCGCTTGGCAACACTTCAGCGTGCTTCAGGCGTCGCGATTGGGATAATTCCCGGACCAGTAGCGCGCCAGGTCGTCTCGGCGGCAAATCCAGATCCGGTCGTGATCCAGTACGTAATCGAGGAACTTGTGCAGGCTGCCGATTCGACCGGGGCGTCCAATCAGACGCGCATGCAGCCCGATCGTCATCATCTTCGGCCGGGTTTCGCCCTCGGCATAAAGAATATCGAAACTGTCCTTGAGATAAGTGAAAAATTCGTCCCCCAGCTGGTAGTCGTGATCTCCGCGCCCGAACTTGGAATCGTTGGTATCGAGCGAGTAGGGGATCAATAGTAATTCAGGATAATCGGGCGACCAGTAGGGCAGGTCATCATTGTAAACGTCCGAATCGTAGAGAAAATTTCCCGCTTCAACCACCAGCTTGCGCGTATTCAGGGACGGCATGCCCGCGTAATATCCAAGTGGTGGCTCGCCCGTTAACTCGCGCACCTGTTCGATACTGTTGCGGATGTATTCGCGTTCCTCGGATTCATCGAGATCATAAAAATCAATCCAGCGCCAGCCGTGCGGGTGCAAATCGAAACCCGCATCGATCATCGCCTGCAGTGCATGGGGATTCTGCCAACCGGCCAGGCCAACGAGGTTAACCGTGGCCTGCAGGCCCCGATCGGTAAAGGCTCGGAGCAGGCGCCAGTAACCGACCCGGGAGCCATACTCATAACTGGATTCAATGTTCAGGTCGCGACCACCGATACGTGCCTGCACGGCAACGTCGGAGACGCGCACCTCGGAGCGATCGTCACCGTTTAAAATGCACAGCTCGCCGCCTTCCTCGTAGTTGATACAAAAATTAACCGCGATACGTGCCTCGTTGGGCCACACAACCTCGGGGGGCTGGTCGGCATAGCCGATAAAGTCGCGCGTCGGTTTGCTGTCGTCGTTGTTCATGTTAATGCCGTGCTGGATAAATCGTCATAATGTCCTGCATCTCGCCAGGTCGCGGTCGATGATCCGGTGCACATTGTAGTATAAAACCTGCGGGCTTTATCAGGGCCAGAACAGGTAGTAATCGGGATCACCGGGATCGCTCGATAACACCACGATGACGGCCAGGGATATCGCCAGCATCGCGATAATGGCGATCAACACCTGATGCAGCCTGTAGAGCGAGTGGGAATTCATGTCGTGGGGGTCAAACTGCCGGTAAATCAACCACCAGAAAATCACGCTCAGTAGCAAAGCCACGAATATTGCGATGACGACGAGATGCAGCATGCTGATTAGCTGTAGGCCAGAAGGACGGACATATTATATCAAGCCTGGGCGATTGGCAGGGTATTCGTGGTTTACCCTGGATCCGGGTCGCAGTATGATGCGGCGCGCGGGCAACGCGCGGGGCCAATGCGTAACAGGCCCATCAACGAACCTGCGATTGCAGGCTTTGTTAAATTAACATTGAGAGATTCATGGCATTGTTGATCGACGTCAAGCACCCGGACTGGATGAAGGACGATGAGCTACGCGTAGAATTGTTGCGCTACTACCCGGAAGCGGATATTCGAACCGGCGATCAGCCCGGTAACCTAGATGACATTGAAATGCTTACGGTAAGCACTTATTTACCGCGTGAAGCCATTCAGTACCCGAACTTAAAATTGATTCAAAAGGCCGGTGCCGGCGTAAACAATATTCTTGCCGACCCAGAACTGCCGGAATCGATCCAGGTTGCGCGCCTGCGCACCGACACTTCGGGTAACGAGATGGCCGAGTACGCCTTGGCCTACGTGTTGCAGCAGCAACGCCATATGCGGGAATACCAGCAGCAGCAAGCGCGTTCGGAGTGGGTCTTTTACCCGCCGAGGAAAGCTCAAGAAACGACCGTGGCGGTGCTAGGCCTGGGTCGCATTGGGCTGCTGGTGGCGCAGCGTTTTGTCGATAACGGGTTCAACGTGGCGGGCTGGAGCCGCAGACCCAAACAAATTCCGGGAATCACCTGCCATGTCGATGTTGATGGCCTCGACCAGGTGCTGGAGTCTTCCGATTACGTGATTTCAGTACTGCCGTCGACGCCAGAGACGATCGGAATGTTCAGGCGCGATCTTTTCGAGCGCTTTAATCCGCGGTCCTTGTTTATCAACGTCGGACGTGGTGATCTCGTCAATGAACCCGAACTGATCGAGTCCCTCGACGCGGGATTACTGGCCGGCGCGGTGCTCGATGTTATGTCGGAAGAACCACTACCCGCGGAAAACCTGCTGTGGTTGCATCCGAAGGTGCAGCTAACGCCCCACGTTTCGGGTTACCATCTGGGCGATGCCATCATAGACATTGCCGAGAACTACCGGCGCCTGCAAAATGGTGAGCCGTTGCTTAATCTGGTCGATCGCAGGCAGGGCTATTGACATGACTGCCCTACAAGACCTAGAGCAAAAGATCCGCGCCGCGATACCGCTGTCCGATGCGATGCAATTTTCCATCGATCGGCTCGACCTGGATAAGATTCAGGTCAGCGCGCCGCTCGAACCCGACGTCAATATTCACGGTACCGGTTTTGCCGGCAGTATTTACGCCGTTGCGGTCCTGAGCGGCTGGGCCCTGTGCAGGCATATCATGGAGACGCTTGAGATGGACGGAGACCTGGTAGTCGCAAAAGCCGAGATTGCCTATCGCGCGCCAATCACCTCAGCCATGGAGTGCAGTTGTCGTGTCGACACCGAAGCGCGTGAAAATTTCGTAAAGGGCTTTACGCAACTCGGCAAGGGGAAGTTGGAGTTGAAAGTTGAGGTAGGGGATCGTCCGCACGCGATTCTGCAGGCCACCTATATTGCCTTACCCCCTAAAGCCAGCGTCTGACGCGACTTTTATAGTCGAGGTAGACCTTGCCGAACTTGGTTTCGAGATAAGTTTCCTCGCGCTTGATGACCAGCTTCTGTAACAGGTACACCAGTGGTAGAACGCCCATAACGATCCACCAGCTGTTAAGCGCGAGGCCGCTGCCGACAGTCGTTGAACAGAACGCGAGATAAATGGGATTGCGACTGTAGCGGAACAGGCCTTTATCGATAATAGTTGTCGTGGGATGCCAGGGTTCGACGTGGGTTTTTGCCTCGAGGAAGTGGAACAGCGCGATCAAGGCAAGAATTATCGACAGGACAATCAGGGCGATGCCGGTCAACCAAAGCAGATCCCAGGTGGATATCGGTAGCGGCACAATCCAGTCGACGAGGTATCCAAGACCGATAATTCCGATGACCAGCAGCGGCGGGGGAAACTTTAAGCCTGGCCCGCGCCTGTCCTCAATGTCACTCATCGGGGTAATCCGGATCAGCTGCCCCGGGGGCGGCCCTTGGGTAACCGGGATGCGCGTCGACCACTGAGTTTTTCGATCTTGCGCGCAAACTTGTCATCACCCAGTACCCATCCTTTGAGCGCAGTTTCGGTTATCGTCTGAACCGTTTGGCTGCTGAGTTTTTGCTTGAACAGGGCGCGGTAAGCTTTAGCGCGCTCTTTATCGTTGTTACCGAGTTTCAGGTACTCCCCGTGTGCGCTGATCATGGCGTCAGCTTTGCCGAGCGCGTTGTGTGCGTAGCTGCTCCAGCGATAATCCACGGGTTTTTTAACCAGGCCACCACGAACCGGATTTAACTCGATGTAACGACTGCAGGTCAGCAGATAGGTCTTGCTGTCGATGACAGTTGCCCGGTAGCGCCCTTCCCAGAGCGTACCGCTCATGTCGAAATACTCGTTGAAGTATTGCACGTAATTTCGGCCAATGGACTGGGTGGTTCTCGAGATACTGTCGGTGTCGCCCGGGGTTGCAAGAATATGCACGTGGTTCGGCATCAGGACATAGGCGTGTATTTTAAGATGATAATTATAAGCTGCCGCTTCGAGGCAATCGTAGAAATACTGGTAATCCTGTTCTTCAAAGAAGATTTGTTTTCCGTCTCGCCCTCGTTGAATGATGTGATGCGGCTGATTTTTTATCGCGTACCGCGGTAGTCTGGCCATGAAAAATGCTCGTTATCAGGCTGAAAAGTTGCATATTAACACTAATTTCTTGTTATTTGTCAATAGGTTAAATTAATGACAATAATTTGACGCTTTTTAGCTATATGTGGTCGCGTGGGATAGTGATTTCATCCCAGTCGCGCTGATTGACCAGTTCATCGCCTTCGTAGGCGCGCACCGTGGCCTTGATATAAAAATTATCAGCATCGCAGCGAAGCTCGCTTTCGGCCTCGGTTCTGATTGACCAGTCGCCACGATGCATCCAGCAAATATAGCGGCTTAACGAGCGATGGCTGAGCGGATCGTCGGCAGCGATGGTCCAGCGTTCATCGTGTCGGTGCCGCGTGCACATGCCGTGGCCCGGTACTTCGAT
>JAOTYD010000060.1 GCA_029862005.1 Gammaproteobacteria bacterium
GCTGGTAATTGTTCATCGGGACTTGGATTAAATTTTACAGGTCGACAGGTAAACTTATAGCAAATTTAGAGTAAACCATGCCTTATTAAGGTTCCGGATTTTGATGCCCGGGGTTTTCCACTTCTGAGTGAGGAGCCCGACCCTTGCTATTAGTTTTATCGGTCAGATGTTTCCCGGAACACCAGGCCACGAGCTGACGGATCAAATCCGGTCGTGAAGATTGTTCTGCCATCGTAACTCGCGCCAGCCATTGCGGCATCGGTTGCGTTGGCACCCCCGAGATTCGCACCTGCAAGGTTCGCGTTTAACAGGCTTGCTCCTTCGAGGTTTGCAAATTCGAGGTTAGCGCCATCAAGCCTGGCGTTTGCCAGGTTGGTGTCTGACAAATTTGCCTGGAACAGGAGGGTGTTCGACAGGTTTGCAGAAAACAGTTTCGCGCTACTTAGGTCAGCACCGCTCAAGTCGGCGCCTGACAAGTTAGCGGTTGATAGATTGGTGCCACTGAGATCGGCACCCGCCAGCATCGCACCGGTCAGGTTGGCTTGAGCAAGATTGGCATTCGACAATTGGGCATCCCCGCAAACTGTGTACGGTTCGATAACGCACCCCTCGATATCAAGGCCCAGCGCTCCCTGGCTGCAAGTGAAAAGACCGAGTGTAAACAGGGTCGCGATAAGATCTGCCTGGTGTTTCATTTTCTTGACCAGTTGAATTCTACCCAATTCGAAAACTATCCGCCCCTAAATGTTTTATCAATGCGTAGTAGAAATATAAATTACATTATAAAACAGTAAGTTAAACGATTTATTTAATGTGAATTATAGAAATTGACAGATTTTATATCACGTGTCTTCCCTGCGGATTCGCAACGCGGTCACGATTGAACGCACATCGGTGCGTTCCTCGTGCAGAATGAACGTGATCATTATTTCTTCAAGGCCGGCAATGACGCACAATATGCTCGCGAGCATGAACGGCCAGCTAGCTACTTCGGCGTAGAGCGCGATATAGCCCACGAAGGTGGCAAACACCGCGATCTTGACGGCCCAGGTGTGATAACCGGTCAACTTGCCGAACTTCACCAGCCCGACCAGTGCCGGTAATAAAAAGCTGAACAGGATCATTGCGTAATACAGTAGCTCACGCCGGGTGATTTCGGGCCACAGGATCCACGCGCAGGCGGCCATCGTGCTGTAGATCGTGAAATCGCCCCAGCTGTCGAGGTGTGCGCCAAGCGGCGTGATCATGTTGAATTTGCGTGCCAGGAATCCGTCTACCACGTCGGTAAGGCCGGAAAACAAGAGTACGCCGAGGAACCAGGTTTCCATGCCGAGAAAGGCGAAAACGAACAGCACCGGCGCGATCAGGATCCTGATCATGCTGACCAGGTTCGGTGTTTTAAGTATGTCCTGCCTGAAGCTCATCGTGCTGTGTTTGCTAATTCCTGCAATCGGGTTCAATGGGTACAAAATATACCCGCTTATAAAATTCTTTGCGCTGCTTTATTATGGTGCCTCTTTTTACTGGCTACCGTATCGCCATGCACTATCACCTGATCATGGGCAACCAGGCTTACTCCAGCTGGTCGCTGCGCGGCTGGTTGTTGCTGAAGGCCTTCGAGATCGAATTCAGTCACGAGGTCGTGCCGCTTTATGTGCCTGAGTATGACCAGTTCCTGTACGAGTATTACCCGGCCGCCACGGTGCCAACGCTGCGGGTAGATGATGGCGCGGAGCAGTTCACGATCTGGGACAGTCTCGCGATTGCCGAGTTTCTGCACGAGCAACATCCCGAGGCTGGAATCTGGCCCGCGGATGTGTCTGCACGCGCCGCGGCACGAAGCCTCTGTGCCGAAATGCATTCGAGTTATGTTGCCTTGCGTTCGACCATGCCGATGAATGTCCGCCGGGTGTATCAAAACATCAAGCCGGATGTCGAGACCCTGCGTGATATCGATCGTATCGAGGATTTATGGGCCTGGGTCGCATCCCGATGGGGTGGGGCGGGGCCCTACCTGTTCGGCGAAAATTTCTGCGCGGCCGATGCCTTTTACGCCCCGGTGGCGAGTCGCTTTCGTACCTACGGCGTGACGCTGCAACCCGCCTCGCAAAGCTATGTTGACGCGCTCCTGGATCACCCCGCGACAGTCGAATTTTACCAGGCCGGGATGCTCGAGCGCTGGATCATGGCGCACAATGAATTTGGTCAGGAATAGCCCGTTCACAACTTGAGGAGTCAACCATGAAATACGCCGTTTTATTTGAAGATAACGATGAATTTGCACATATGCGCCCCAAGTTCATGGCGGATCACCTGCAGTTCCTGGGTGATAACAGCGAAAAAATTGAAGCTGCCGGTCCGATGAAAGACGCTAAGACAGAGGATCCGGCGGGTGGATTGTGGATCATTGAGGCCGACAGTGCGGAGCAGGTGCAGGCCCTTGTCGAAACCGACCCGTTCTGGCCGACCGGGTTACGTCAATCGATCCGCATTCTCGAATGGACCCAGGTATTTGTCGATGGAAAGAAAATGATCTAGGCGCAGGGTATCGCAGAATGTGAGATAAACGGGAGGAACTGTAATTGGTTAGGCTTCGGGATGAATGATCTGGGATATCATCCTGATTACTGTCGTACTTGACCCAAATCAACACGTCGGGGGCGAGAGAACATAAATTGATTTAATAAGTTTGCTTTAAAAATCAGATTTTACTTTAATATTGGAATGTAACGATTTGTTTTATAAGGAATTAAAGTCTGAAAAATTGAGATTGATACATGACCGGAAATAAATCGGTATTCTGGAAAATCGGCGTCGCGGGTCTCGCGTTAACGGTCGCTGTGGGGGTTTATATCCTGGTACGCCTCAATCCGCCCGGGCTATTGGCGCCGTTTCAGGTGACGAGTTCGCTGCTCGGTACACAGCTCGGCCTCTTCGGTAGTGCTCCTGCCTTGTTTTACACACTTTCGATCGGACTCTTTATTGGTGTTCTTGCATCGACGTCGTCCTCGGGTTTATTACACTGCATGATCTGGATTGCTGTGGCGCTGTGCCTAGAAATCTCGCAGGTACCATTTATTGCGACGTCGTTTGCAGCCTGGTTTTCTACAACACTACCCGACGCTGTTTGGGAACTGATCGGGCCTTACTGGACCCGCGGCGTATTTGATCCCTACGATCTGCTGGCAACGGTACTGGGTGGGGCCATTGCCATGTTCATCCTGAGCCGTTTGCCGAGGGAGGAAAAGCATGCAGCCAACCACTAGGCGAGGGTTTCGTAACCTGCTGTTGAGCAGTATCTATGCACTGGGTGTTTTCGGCATCCTGGCGAGTGGCGATGGCGATAATGATGTTGTCAGGGCTTTTACCTGCGGTCTTTCAATCCAGGGAATCGCACCGGTCGGCGATGGTACCGTCTGGGTCGGCGTGTTTGCGAAGACCAATTCGGACACCGAGGACAGGGTCGTGCTGTTGGACACCGATGGTTCAGAACTGGAAAGTTACTTGATCGGCAACGGCGGCAGCGAGAATGCGATTCGTGCAATTGCGCGTGCGACCGACGGCTCGAATGATGTTTACGTCGGCGGTGACTTTATTCGCGGAATAAGCCGCGGCATATTGCGCCTGAATTCTGATGGCTCGCTCGACACGGACTTCGATGTTGGCACCGGATTCAACGGAAGAGTCACCGCCATTGTTCCGTTGACGAATGGTCAAGTCTATGTGGCTGGTTACTTTACAGAATTTGGTGTCGACTCAGTCAGCGGCCTTGTACGATTGAACAGCGATGGTTCATGGGATAACGCTGGATTTATTACGGTGCCAGGAGTTACGGATATTGACAGCGTCGTTTTAGGCACAGACGCCCCATTTGTTGATTATCTTTATTCCGGGGGTACCGGCCTTAACCAGTTATCACGCTGGGAAAGTAACGGGATACGTGATGGTGCATTCAATCCAATCTTTGGGCCTGTCTTCAGTGTCGTTCCTGCAGCTGATTCTTCCGGCAATATCTATTATGGTGGGAGGTTTACCAATAACATTATCCGCCTTACCGAAATTGGCACCACAGATATGGTTTTTAATGTCGGTACAGGATTCGACAACGACGTTTTAAGCATCGATCGCGCAGCATCTGGTGGTATCTATGTCGGTGGCGATTTTACAACTTATGACGTTGACAACAGCAATGGTATTGCGCGTATCAATGGTAACGGCACACTTGATGGCTCATTTATGGTCGGCAGTGGTTTTACCGATCCAAATGGAATTTTCCCCTTTAGCAAGGTAGCTAGCGTGATTCAGGATACAAGCGGATCGGACGATGTTTTTGTCGGCGGTGGCTTCACGGAGTACAACGGCGTACCAAGCAACGGTATCGTGCGACTCGATACGGTTGGCTCTCCCGCTGCCTTTAACGTCAGCATCAACATTGACGGTGAAGTTTGCAATAGTCAAACGATCCCGGACTCGTAAAACGGGCTGACAGCTAACACCTGTCGCGAACTTGAATCGAGTTAGCGGTTATCCTGGTTTTTAAATCGATCCTAGTCACCGATCCAGATATAGCTTGCCTGGTATTCGTCGAGTTCCCCGTTAGCATCCCTTTCGATCAGCATGCGCAGGTGCGATCCGGGAACGATATTTTGCTGCGCCAGGGTCAGTTCATAATTTTCCGGGTTATAAATCCGGTTTGCGTTCGCAAACCTGACTCTGATCCGGTCGCCGACCAGCGCGGTGAATTCAGGCTTAACCCTTAAATCGAAGCAATAAGGTTCATCGGGGCAGAATTGGTCCACGAACCCAAGCAGGTGGACCGGGCTGGTGGCACCGAAAAGTGCCGGTGAGATCACAGCAATTACGAGCCATGTCCCGAGTCGAGGTGATGTGTGCAACTTCGCGTGGCACGATCGTTTGACGAAAATGCGGCTATTCCGCGGCGCTCGCCTTTTTGGCAAAATTTCCGAGCGCATTGGCGACTTTTTTCAGCACCTCGTCACATCCCTGCGTGTTGTGTCGCAAGGCAAGGAATTGCGGATCGTTATAGGAAAACCAGACCTGGCCGGCTTCGTCCTGCCAGATCAGTGCCTTTTGCGGTAAATCGATGGCAATGCTGTGACTGCACTGCATCAGCGGTGTGCCGACCTTCGGATTGCCAAAGATGACCAGCTCGGTCGGTAACAGGTTTTTGCCTGCTTTTTTGGCACCGGCTGCATGGTCGATACGGGTGAAAACCGTCATTCCCTTGCTTTGCAGAATCTTTTCGAGGCGATCGCCAGTCACGGCTACCGAGTGGGCACTTTTGACGCTGATCATGCCTTCGCCTGCCCAGGCAGATGATATGAACAGAAAAGTCAGGACCAGTGTCAGAATGGCTTTTTTCATAGTTGGAATCTCCCTGGTTACGTTGAGTATATTAACCATTTAGTAACATAAACCCATACGCCAGGTCAAAACAGATAACTATTTTGTATTACTCGAAGTAAATCGAACCGCCGAACGAGAACACGGTGATATAGGCACCACCCGGAGTGAAGTTGTCGTCCAGTTCGTTCAGGCGTTCGAATTCTGCCCTGACCTCATATTTTTCGTCAAAGGTAAAAGCAAAACCGGCACCGAAGGTAAAATCGGTGCCGTCATCATCGGTACGTGTCGTTGATGTGCCGATCCGGGTGTAATCGGTTTCCCAGGCCATGAAACCTGCCTTGCCGTAGAAATACCAGAAATCGCTGATCGGGATGATGCCATGTAGCGAAAAATTGAGCCCGGATGATTCGGCCGTGGTCGTTATCGATCCTTGTTCGTCGTCCAGCTTGCCGAGGTCCTGGTAGGATATTTCGAACGCCAGGTTTTCGTGGAAACGTTTTCCGCCATAAAACTTGAACGAGGTATCGTCGCCATCACAGTTGTAGCCGTAGTAATCGCAATCTTCATCCGAGCCCGAAAAACCCAGTGCGAATCCACCGTAAAAGGGATAGTAATCGTCGTGGCCCGAATGCGCCCAAACCGGCGGGGCCATAAACAACAGGCAACTGGCGATAACGAGGCCGAGTCTAGTGCTTAACATTTCTCTATACCGATTTCCAAAATTCCTGGATTGTAGCCTGATAGTTGAACCTGCAAGCCGAATCTAACAAGTACCTTCATTTGAAGTTTCAGATTACAGTACATACCACCAAACATGTGTTAACTAATGTTAACAGTATCACTGCCTATCCAGCTCGATCAGGTGATATATATCAATATTTCTCGTGAATTCAGGACGGTAGGCGGGTAATCGAAAAACGTGCTGCGCTGGAATGTCAGTGCGCATATCTTGCGACGAAGCGGCGCAGGATTTCACGGGCGTAGGGCGTGTTTTCACGGTTTACCGCGACGATCAGCGCCTCCGCCTCCTCGGGCGGGAAATACCCGTGGTGCTTGTAAGCATGAATCCTGACGGTAAAACCTGCTGCATCGCCTTCGGGATGAAACTGGGTTGCGTAGACATTTTTGCCGAGTCGAAACATTTGCACCGGGCAATCATCCCCGGTCAACAGCAGCGTCGTGCCTTCGGGTAAGATATCGCAGGCTTCCTTGTGACCGCACAACACCGCGATCTGGTCCGGGAAATCTGACAGTAGCGGGTCGTCCTTGCCGGCGTCGGTGAGCCGAACCACGGTGCCGCCAACAGGCTCAGCGTATTTTTTGGATATTGGCGTTGCGAGGTACGAACCCAACAGGCCACAACCCGAGCAGGCGCCCAGGAAAGGAAAGTCGCGCGCGATGATGTCATCGAACAGGCGCCTGAAATCGTTTTCTATCTTCACCTGGATGTCGATTTTCTGATCTTCCGGGGTGCTGATATCAAACGGACTGCCGCCGACAATCACCGCGGCATAGTCATCGAGCACAAGCCCGGGTATGCCGCTTTTCTCAATGCGTATGCGGTGTGTATCTTCTGCTGCGAGATCCCCGTATTTCAGAATAGCCTCGAATTCGCTGTTCGACGTGTCATCTTCCGGGCGTAACTGCAGAATCAGTACCGGTTTCGAATCATTCATGCTGTGTTCGTCCTGCTGTGGTTTAGTGCTTGCCACGCGTATTAAAACAGGATTTACGCCTGATGTGGATGCGAGTTTTGGTTCCCGGCCCGATAATTCCGAAATCAGAATCCGAGGCCAGGCGTCTTAATGCATTATCGCGATCACGCAGATCCTTCGGCTGGATTCAAACTAGCCAACATCCCGCGCCTGGTTGTGGGTTATGGTAATGAAACTCGGTTCCTCGTGCAGCCAGCGGTCAAGCACTTCCTCGAGTTCATGCCTGCGGTAAGGCTTGGTGAGGACTTCGTCCATACCGGATTGACGGCACTTCTGGCGGTCCGTTTCGGAGGCATTCGCAGTCAGCGCGATGATTGGAATCCGCGCGTTGGGCTGTTCTTCCCGGCGGATCTTCAGGGTTGACTGGTATCCATCCATCGTCGGCATCAGGCAATCCATCAATATCAACTGGTAATTTTTTTCACGCCATAATCGAATTGCTTCCTGGCCGTCCTCGGCAATATCGGCGTTGTAACCCATTTTGGTCAGTAGAAATGAAGCAAATTTCTGGTTGGCGATGTTGTCTTCCACCAGCAGGATATTGCCCTTGGAAACCATCGATAGCGTGAAATCCGTGGCGTCCTCGTCATCCGGTACCTGGGCCCGCGTTTCAGTGCCAGCCTCGGGCTGGCTGATCGAGGTATTCAGCGCGTAGTAAAACTGGTAATTGGTAAAAGGCTTCTGCATGAAGGTGGTATAGCCCTGCAGGTGCTGCGTGCTCGTTTTAAGTTTCTCGGAGTCTTCGATGCCGTTGCCCAGTACGATCCAGGAAATCGGATTGCGCAGTGAACCGTCACTGAATTCGCTCCAGTCGTTATTTTTATCGAGCAGCGCTTCCTGGCTGACGATGACGAGTTGTTTAGCAACGTCATGTTCCTCGCAGACCAGCAGCCGGCTCTTGATTTCGCGGGCGTTATCGACCACCGAAGCCTCGACATTTATTCTGGCCAGCCGATCGATGATCAATTCACAATAAATCGAATTCGGCTCGAACAACATGACATGTTTCAGGGCTTCGTCTGGCAGTGGAATCTGGTCGCCTTCATCCGCCAGTTCCAGTGGGAAAAACACCGTGAACACGGAGCCCTTGCCGGGCGCGGAGTCGAGCTCGATATGTCCGCCCATCAAGGTCACCAGCTCACGGGTAATCGTAAGGCCAAGGCCGGTGCCGCCATACTTGCGGGTGGTCGAGCTGTCCGCCTGTGTGAACGAGTGAAATAGTCGTCCAGCCTTTTCCTGGGCGATACCGATACCGGTGTCTTCGACATGGATCGAAATGTTGCCGGTGTTCCCGTCGTCAACCTCAACCGAGACAGAAACCTGGATGTAACCCTGCTCGGTGAACTTGCTGGCATTACCGATCAGGTTGAAAAATATCTGGCGGATGCGGGCAGGATCACCGATAAAATGGCGCGGCAGGTTGGGGGCGTAATCGAGTATTAATTGCATTGGTTTGTTTTGACAGCGGGGTGCCAGCAATGCCATCACGTCGTAGGCGGATTGCTCGAGGTCAAACGGAATCTTTTCGAGCCCCACCTTGCCGGCTTCGAGTCTTGAAAAATCCAGGATATCGTTAATGATGGTTAACAGGGACTCACTCGAGTCGAGAATGATCTGCACGTATTCCTGTTGCTTGTCACTCATCTTGGTCGCTGAAAGCAATTCGCTCATGCCGAGCACGCCATTCATCGGGGTACGCAGTTCGTGGGTCATGGTCGCGAGAAACTGGCTCTTGGCTTCACTCGCTGATTCTGCCTTTTCGCGGGCGGCAGCAAATTGTTCCCGGGTTGATTCCAGTTCGTTGACGGTGCTTTGCAACTTGCCAATCGTTTCCCGAATCCTGCGTTCCAGAGGTTTGAAAATTAGTAGTGCTTCAAGCAACAGT
>JAOTYD010000061.1 GCA_029862005.1 Gammaproteobacteria bacterium
GTATCTCTGCGAACGGTATCGCTGGTCCCTGTTCGGATTCGATTAAAATGGCCCCACCCGAGGCGTTTCCGTATAACGAGGATACCGGGCCGCGAATCTCGCTGATTTGACTGGCGGAACCGATGTCGATCCCGTCAACCGATCCCTGCCCGTCTGGCAGGGTCTCGGGAATTCCATCGACGATAATCTTGATCCCACGAATACCAAAACTTGAACGGGCACCGAATCCCCTGATGGAAGCGCGTAAATCCTGGGCAAAATTGTAGCGATTGAGCATGAACAGGCCCGGTACCTGCCCCAGGGACTCGTCGAGGCCGAGTTGCTCGGTACCAAGTTGAATTTCATCCTGCCCTATCGTACTGATCGCCGCCGGGGTATCGGCTGTATTTTTTTCTACCCGGGTCGCGGTGATCACGATAGGCCCCATGCTCTCGTCCTGAGCCATGGTAGTCGACGAGACCAGCAAAACAGCCAGTATCAGAATTAAATTTATTACTGTGCTTATGCAACTTCCCCGAATCAGGTTTAACAATGTCGTTATTTGAAAGGTCGCAGGATAAACCGATCCAATTAAAAAGCACAGGAAGTGAACTACTATGCCAGGACTGCAGGCAAAAAGTTTACAATGCTGCTCTACTGGCTAGATGGTTTTATGGTTTGATTAGTTCAGTTTTTTGACCTTGATGGTCAACCCGTCATCGTCGGAATAGTCGGCAAATATGCCCAGCGCTTCGAGCAGCTTTTTGACGGTGTATTTCTGGTTACCGATGACAATCGGCTGCTGGGGTTGCACGTAGCCTTCCTGGAAGGGGACCAGTTTCTTGTTGCGCAGTAAAAAGATGCCATTGGTCGATCCGAGGTCGCGCAGGCGTATCCTGCCGTCAACAAACTTGATTTCGGCATGTGCCCTGCTGACGGCCGGTCCATCGATGTAGATATGACCTTCCCGGCCTATGATATAGGTTTGTCCTTCTAGCTCCTGGACGCCTACTTTCACTGTATTCTTCATCTCGACGTTTGGTCTACCCTGATCTTGTCTAAGTTTAGAACCTATCTGGGATTTATCTGCAACTCATCGCCCATTTGGGCCAAAAACATCGGTTTTAATTGCGTTTTTTGAACCAGCGCACAATAATAGAATGAACATTAGATTTATTCAATATATTATTGATTTATAAAGTTTATTTTCGTAATAGGATTCAAATATCGTCGGATATCCAGATGAAAACCCGGTTTTTGCTGCTTTAACTCTGATGTCAGGCTAGATTGCCTTCCGGCTCGGGTTGCTCGCTTTTGGGATGATTCTCTCCCTTCGAGTGCTTCGATACCCATTGGCGTGCCCGTTTTTGTGCGTCCGCGATTTGATCCGCAGTCATGTGATGGGTCAGCTTTTCCAGCTGTCTCCTGGCTTTCTTGTGGCCTTGCGATGAGGCAATGTTCAACCACATGTGTGCCTGGCCGAAATCCTGTAGAACGCCCATTCCGCTTGCATACATCACGCCCAGGTAATATTGGCAGATAGATGAGCCCTGGCTGGCCAGTTCGCTGAATCCCGTGTAGGCCATGTCATATGAGCCCGAGGTAAAATAATCAAAAGCATCATTGAAGGTATCCCGGTTTTTCTCGCTTAATCCTGGTCCTTCAGGCTGAGCCGAGATGATGGCTTCATACCAGTCGTCCGAGGATTCCGAAACCATTGGTTCAACTTTGCCCATTACTTTATCCTACGATTCCCTCATGGTTAATCGGATGAGACATTACCAAAAACAATAACCAAAACATTGTTGAGAATCAAATTTCTTGAACTTTCCCTTTGTCCCGCCCAGATAACCAGTGAATCATCATCTGGCTCGTGATACAGAACTGTTAAAATTCGACGATTCGCAAACTGATCCTGCGATCAATGCTGAAAGCCCAGACCCGAGTAACCCGGACGAGTGCTTCGAGCACATCATAACCCATTAAGGCTTAACTCCAAAAAAAACCACCTCGGGTGAGGTGGCAATCTTGAATTCACGCCAGTGAAATCGAGCTGGGGTTGCGTCAGGCCAGTTATAATCTTAACTTGCGTGGTTCCACAAATCTGCCTGTTCCTGGTGCATCAGCACCATAAGTGCCTAACCTCACCCGGGCAATGTAATTATGTCCTCCATTAAATTAGTTTATCGTTTTGCTGACCTCGGTTGAGAAACTGCTTTCGATTCCCGAGGCATTAAAGGACGTCATTACGAAATACCAGTCGGCGCTCGCCAGATTATCTATCAGGTAGCTGGTCAGGCCCGGATTGTTGATGGTTATGGTATTGTTATAATTGCCCGGAGAGGTACCGTAACGAATCTTGTAACCCGCCAGGTCGGTCAATGGCGAACCGTCGGTATTCTCGGTTGGCGGGGTCCATGACATTAGTGCTGTTCCATTATTACTTACCACCACCGTCACGTTTACAGTGTTATTGACCGTTCCTCCAGCTCCGCTACAGGCCAACGTAAATTGGCGGTCGAGCACCAACGAGCTAATGGTCTCGGAACCCGATACGCCCTTGTTTCCAGACCAGTCCCCGGAGGCCACGCAACTGGTGGCATTGGTAGTACTCCAATTCAACGTAGTCGAACCGTTCTGAGAGACAGTAGATGGAGTTGCCGAAAAAGACAGGGTCGGAACAGGCGCAGCAGCGACACTAACACTGACCGAATCGTTCGCACTCCCGCTGGCGCCACTACAGGTCAGAGTAAAACTGCTGTTTGCAGTGAGAGCGCTGATGGTCTGGGAACCTGATATGGCTTTGCTTCCGGACCAGTCGCCTGAGGCTGTACAAGCCGTCGTATTGCTGCTGGTCCAGCTCAACGTGGTCGAACCATTAAAAGGCAAACTCGTCGGGCTGGCCGAAAGGTTGACTACAGGCATCGATGGCGCCGCCACGGTGACACTAACCGAATCACTCACGCTCCCGCCGGGGCCGCTGCAGGTCAGATCGAAGCTGCTGTCTGCAGTTAGACCGCTGATGGTCTGGGAACCTGATGTGGCCTTGCTTCCGGACCAGCCACCCGAGGCCGTACAACTCGTGGTATTGCTACTGGCCCAGCTTAAAGTGGTTGAACCGTTGAACGGCAGGTTCGTTGGACTGGCCGAAAGATTGACCAGGGGTGCAGAGGGAGGAGAGACTGAAACACTGACCGAATCACTCGCACTACCACCCGGACCGCTGCACGACAAATTGAAAGTACTATTGGCGGTTAACGCATTAATGGTCTGCGAACCCGATGTGGCCTTGCTGCCGGACCAACTACCCGAGGCCGTGCAAGTAGTGGCATCAGTACTATCCCAGGTCAGCGAAGTGGAACCGTTTGAAACGACACTGCCCGGGTTTGCTGACAGGGAAACAGTGGGTGGTGGCATCGACCCCATATTGACCAGCAGCCGGGGTGAAAAGGAAAGGTCATCGTTCGCCAGCGATCTATTGTGAATCTCAATTGCGAGTACATTATCCCCGATGCCAATCAGATTAATAAAGCCATCCAGATTAAAGATCTCTGTAGTTCCTGCCTCATGGCCACTGCTGGCTAAAGTATCGAAAGCAGGCTGGCCTGCAGGCATGTTGGCACGTGCGACTTCCTGGCCATTTATGTAAGCAACAAAACCATCGTCATAGTCGATTTCGAGGTCGAGGCTGTTGATAGTGACACTACCATCGTAACTCAACACTTTTCGCGTATAGACAGTTACATAACCACCCTGCATATCAGCAAGAACCGTCGTGTCATCACCGTCTCCATAGCCGATACCAGTACTACCGGCGAGCCAGCCAGTGTCGTCAAAACCAACCGAAATCCAGTCAGAAGATGGTGCCGAGGTACCTTTTCGATAACGCCATTCGTCCCCGGTTTCAATAGCAGCACCGGCAACGATGCCTTTACTATCACCAGACTCATCAGTTCCATAGTCATTAGGACTGCCACTTTCAGCACATCCGCTTAAATAAAAAGATAGAACCAGACAAACCAGTAAACCCTTAATACTCGAACTTGAATTCGCGCAAGCTACTACAGACATAATTCTTCCGTGTCTCCTTGTCAGCCATGCACCAGGTGCACGGTCCATACAGATGCCTTTCCATCTGATAAGGGGACGAAGGGAATTCAGGCCAGGATGGCTAGCAGAGGCGGAAATACATACAGAGGCGAGGTTCTATCGAATCGTATCGGGCACAAAAAAGCACAAAACCGATACCGATAACATCGACCCAGTTCTGTGCTGTTGAATCAGCTCTGGTAACCTGGCTGTCTTAGCGTGTAACGCTTTAGACCCATGGCATTGCGCCCTGGCCTTTCGACCGGTTTGCCCTTATCAGGTATTTAAAGTATATGCAGAACTACGAGGATTTTTGCGCGCCATGTGATTTACTTCACAGCAATTTGCTGCGACTTTGTTCTCTATTTTTTGACCACGGAACCCGGGGCAGATGGATTATTTTTCGGGGTGAGAAATCTGTCGGAAAACTGGCTTGGTATAGGTCGATTTTGAATTCGATCGGCGGGAATCAACGAAAGCGTTATCCTGGCTTCTTTCTTTAAATTACGATCAATCTGTGTGGCTAGTTTAAGCCAACCTCAGGGAATTAATTTATGGTTTTATAGACCTCGGGAGAATAGCCACTTTCGATTCCAGACGAATTGAATGCGGTCATAACGAAATACCAGTCCGCTACGCCTAAATTTTCCACCAGGTAGCTCGTTAATCCTGAGCCATTAAGAGTAATGGTGACGCTATAACTGCCTGGAGATGTGCCGTAACGAATCCTGTAACCGGCTAAATCGGTCAAGGCAGATCCATCTGTGTTTTCGGTTGGCGGTGTCCATGATATCAAAGCGGTTCCATTGCCTCTCGGCACAATACTGGAACCGGAATCACCGCTATCGCTACTGCCGCCGCCCTGGGCGCATCCACCCAGGAAGAACAGAAATGCAGTATAAAAGAAGATCTTTCTATAATTTGATTTCAGTATCAATTCAGTTCTCACTTATCTGATTTTTTTAAAGTGACCATGCACCTGGCGGAGGTTCGGTGCAGATGATCATTAATCCGATAAAGAGAATGCAATGTCAGGGTAACTACCAGTTAAAACGATGTTTAAGACCAGATTCTGTCGAATCGTCAGGCCCAAAAAAAAGCACAAACCCGACTCGAAGAAATCGTTCCAGTTCTGTACTTCCAAAAATCAGATCCGGCAACCTGGCGGTCATAGCGACAAACGCCTTAGACCCATGGATTTGCGCCCCAAACTTTCGTCAGGTTTGCCTTTATCAGATTAATGAGGAGTATAATTCAAAAAAAAATTATTTAAAGAGTTTGTGACGCAAATCACGGAAATTGTGAAAAATTTCGGTTTTTTATTTTTAGATTTTTCTGGAAGGACCTGCGTTTATCGACAAAACAGGTATCGTGAGTTGATCAAGTGAAGATAGCACAACATTGAAACTAATTAATCATATTAATTGCTTTGCACCTTGATAGTGCGAAGTATTTCGCTAAAGTGCCGTCCAGTATTTACGAGCCAAAATATGCTTCGAAATTTGTTTCGTCACCATTAAAAACGCCCCACTTTTAAGAATTGACTTTAAGTAAAATTCTTAATGTATTGTTACTGATCGAATTTATAGCCTTACTACTCGACTTCAGTGAGGCGTGAATGAGTGGGATTATAAATCCGTTCGCTAACCGGATTCAAACAACGCACCTTATTGTGTATGATCACCTGAAATACCGGAGGTGTTCAAAGGTGGAGATAGTCTGGATTCTGGTGGGTGCGGGTATCCTGGTGCTCGTTTTCCTGGTTCTCTGGCTCAGGGAACGCAGGCGCGCCCAGATCGAATACATTGCCTACGGCTTACGAGCCGAGGAAGACAGCGACGAGAATACCAGGACCAACATCACGCAAATAGAAGCGGGCTTCATGGAAGCAATCTCCAAGCTCGAAGAACTTGGCCAGGTAGAGCAGGATAGATGGGGCCAATGGATTTGGACCGATACCGGTAAACCGGTGGGAAGCACGACGGAAAGAAACTAAGGCAAGGCGATTAAGCACGCCTGCTGATTCCCGCAGCTATTTAATTTATTTATCATCTATGAATCCACAAAGATTCGTAGGGAGATCGACTGTATTGAATAAATTACCCAAACTCACGATGCATCGATATCGTCCTTCAATCCAACTATAATCTAGAATTTACTTTAAGAGATCAGTTTAACCAGTGACAGCGCTACAAAAAATTGTCATCCCGGTCGCGGGCCTTGGCACCCGGGTATTACCTGCCAGCAAGGTCATCCCGAAAGAAATGCTGACCGTGGTCGACAAGCCGGTGATCCAGTACGTGATCGAAGAAGCGGTTAACGCCGGATTCAGCGAGATCATCCTGGTCACGCACGAACGTAAAAAATCACTTGAGTATCACTTCGATCCGCATCCGGAGCTTGAATCGGTACTCGAAATAAAGGGTAAAACCGCCCTGCTCGATTCGGTGCGCAATATCCTCCCAGCCGATGTCAGGATACTAACCGTGTTACAGCAGGAACCCCTGGGCCTGGGACACGCCGTGCTTTGTGCGGCTCCGCTGATCGGCGATGATGATTTTGCGGTTATCCTGCCCGATGTCCTGATTTTCAATCCGCAAGGAGACCACAGTATCGACTTGAAAACATGTGTTGACGCGTTCAGCAAGAACCATGCGGCACAAATCATGGTGGAAGCCGTGCCCGATGACCAGGTTTGCAACTATGGCATCGTCGATTGTGGCGATGCCGAGTTTCGGCCCGGTGAGAGTCACGACATCATCGCGATGGTGGAAAAGCCGCCGGTCGGCTCCGCGCCGTCGAACCAGTCAATTATCGGGCGTTATGTCCTCCCGGCCCGCACCCTGGAACTGCTCAAGCAAACCCAACCCGGCATTGGTGGCGAAATCCAGCTGACCGACGCCATCAACGCGCTGGTTGGCGAGATGCCGGTGCAGGCGATCAGCATGCACGGTATGACCCTCGATTGCGGCAGCAAGCTCGGTTACCTGCTCGCGAATATCAAGTTTGGCATGGCGCATCCTGAAACGGGCGATGCGCTCAGAGCCTGGCTTAAAGCCCAGGATTTCTGATCGGATGGCAGCCAACGACAAAAAAGCCTGGCAGGCGTTGCACAAACATGCACAGAAAAATGCGAACCTGCATTTAAGCGAGATACTGACGGTCAAACCCAATCGCTTTAAAAACTTCAGTCGACGCAGCGGTAACCTGTTACTCGATCTCTCCAAGCAAAGGATCAAGACTAAAACCCTGCAGCTGTTGTGCGATCTGGCGCGTGAATGCGAATTAAAAAACTGGATCGACAAACTGTTTTCCGGCGACGCGATCAACGAGTCGGAAAACCGCCCGGCCCTGCACACCGCGCTGCGAATGCCGGCCGATCAGGCGCTATACCTTGACGAAACCAATATCGTGCAAGGTATACAGGACACACTGCAGTCGATGGAACAGATCGTGAACCGTATCCACGCTGATCAGTGGCGTGGTTATTCCGGTTTACCCGTCGATACCATCGTCAACATCGGCGTCGGCGGTTCGGACCTGGGCCCGTTCATGGCGTGCAAGGCGTTATCCGACTGGTGTCTGCCCGAGGCGCACAAGCTCCGGATATATTTCGTTTCGACGATGGACGGCAGCCAGCTGGTCGACCACCTCGACAGCATCGATCCGGCGACCACGTTATTTATTATCTCCTCGAAGTCTTTCACGACCATTGACACGCTCTCCAATGCCAATACCGCGCTGCAGTGGCTGCGCCATACCAGCAAGGCTGACGACGAGCTGCTATTCCAGCGCCACTTTATCGGGGTATCGGCGGATGCTGACAAGATGTCGGCCTGGGGTATTCCACCCGACAACCATCTGGCGTTGTGGGACTGGGTTGGCGGTCGCTACTCGATGTGGTCTGCCATCGGCCTGCCCATCGCGCTCAAAATCGGCATGGAAAGGTTCCATGAAATGCTCTCCGGCGCGCACGTTATGGACCGGCATTTTTACAACACGGAATTCGAGGGAAACCTGCCGGTATTGCTGGCGATGATCAGCATCTGGAACATCAATTTTCTGAACATTTTGACACACGCAATCCTGCCCTACGATGGCCGCCTGGGCCGGTTACCCGCCTACCTCCAGCAGCTCGAAATGGAAAGTAACGGCAAAAGTGTCAGCCGAAATGGCAAGCCCGTCGATTACAGCACCTGCCCGATTATCTGGGGCGAAGTGGGACCCAATGCGCAGCATGCGTTTTACCAGCTGCTGCACCAGGGCACCGAGTCTGTCATGTGCGATTTCATCGTTGCAGCACGACGTTACCAGGATAACGGCAATCCCGAGTTACAGCAGCAGCACAGACTGACGCTGGCCAACTGCCTCGCCCAGTCGCGGGTTCTGGCTTTGGGCGACAGCGTCATTGATGACAACGAAAGCACATCCGTTTTCAAACGTTACAGAGGCAATCAGCCGAGCACGACCATATTACTCGACGAAATGACGCCACACAGCTTTGGACAACTCATCGCGCTCTACGAGCACAAGGTGTTCGTGCAATCGGTGATTTGGGACATCAATCCGTTCGACCAATGGGGGGTTGAACTGGGTAAACAGATGGCGACCGGTCTGATGGATCCACTGTCGCAACGGGCGACTGATACCGGTTTGGACGCTTCGACCAACGGCTTGCTCAGGTCAATTTTCGAGCAACAGGATCACGAAGCATGAAGATCGTCGTTCGGGGGGTAACTAGCTCACGGCCCGACCTGGTGCATCGGACCGGCGGCATCCAGTTGATTATGGTTTTGCGATAGTCCTGGAAATCT
>JAOTYD010000062.1 GCA_029862005.1 Gammaproteobacteria bacterium
TTCTATGCTGATGCGGGCAGCCAGCAGTACGACCGTGCTGATACTCGAGACGATCAGTAAAAGATAGGCATTGAGCCTATCGACGCGATATTCGATCCCCCAGGGCGCGCTCCAGCCACCCATCTCGTAGACGATCGTACCCGAAGCCATGACCTGCTGCAGCAAGGCAATACTGACCAGCATTGTCAAGCCACTGGCGAGCATCGTGAAAAGCCAGGCTAACAGGGGTCGACTGATAAACAGGCAAAGCGGTGCGGACAGCAGCGGCAATACGACTGCCAGAGCAGGCAAGTGGGTTAACACTCTTGATTGTCCTGGTTCTGAATGCTCTCTTCTTCGATACTTCCATAGGCTTCATTGATGCGGACAGCCAATGCAAGTCCGAGGGCAATAGTTGCGATGCCGACGACAATCGCGGTGAGAATCAAAACGTGCGGCAGAGGATTCGAGTACTGGCTTATTCCCTCGACCAAAATGGGGGCGGAAGCACCTTCGACTTTGGCGATGCTGATATAAAAGATGAAAACCGCGGTCTGGAATATAGTCAGGCCAACAATTTTCTTGATCAGGTTGCCATGGGCGATGACGATGTACAGGCCAATCATCATCAGCACGATTACTACCCAATAGTTAAAAAGTCCGAGTATCATTAAGGGCCTATGTTTTTTTAAAAATCTACGGATTGTTCCTGCGGTCGGAAAAGTTGAAAAAAATGATTACCATAACCGACGTAACCGTAAAACCGACACCGAGTTCGACCAAAAGAATTCCCAGATGCTGTCCGGCGACAGGATCGCCAGCCAAAAAGTTGTAATCAAGAAAGTTGCCGCCATTCAGCATAGAAACCACCCCGACACCGCCGTAAAGCAAAACACCGACGGCGGCAAGCAATCTGACAAACGTCCGATTAACGACACGCCGTGCCGTTTGTAATCCGAAGACCATGGCATAGAGTATGATCGCAGCGGCGAAGATCACGCCTGCCTGGAATCCGCCACCGGGCCCAAAATCGCCGTGAAACTGAACATAGAGCGCAAACAGAAGAATAAAAGGAAGCAGTAACTTGGTTACAACGCGCAGAATCAAATGTCGTTCATGCATTAAATAAAAGATGGAATCCGCCATGATTTGATCGAAACCGGAACGACGACCTTGTCTCAAGAGGGCCAATACCCCCATGCCGGCAGTAAAAATAACGACGACTTCGCCCAGGGTATCGAAGCCTCGATAGCTTGCAAGTACGGAGGTTACGATATTGGGTAAACCGGTTTCCTGCATCGAGTCGTTGATATAGCGCGGGGCAACATGTTGGTGAACCGGTGCTTGCGAAGAGCCAAAATAGGGCATATCCAGCGTGCCATAGATCAACAGTCCACCTGTAATAATAACCACGACCAAAGCCCACATGGGCTTGTGGCGCTCGCTATCCTCCGAACGCACGGTCAGGGTTACCGCGGTCAACATGAGCAAGGTAGCGATACCCGCACCCACGGCCGCTTCCGTAAATGCCACGTCTACAGCATCCATGGCAACGAAAAAACTCGCGGACAGCAGGCCAAAAATACCCAACATCATGACCACTGCAAACAGGTCCCGCATCCGCACTATGGCAATCGCGGTGACTGCGAGAAAAATCAACAGGACGATATTGATTAGGGATTCGATGACTCTGTCCCTCCTTTGTTTTCATTACTATCCGATAGTGGCACGAGATCGTTCCGAAATGCCGCTTTGGCCAGTGCATGGCTTGCAACAGGGTTGATAAATACGGTCATCACCAGGATCAGCAATAACTTAAACACAACGAGACCCTCGGGGTTTTGCAGCACCAATCCGATTAAAATCATTCCCGCACCTAAAGTATCGGTCACGCCTACCGCATGCATTCGGGTATAAAAATCGGGGAATCGTATGATCCCAACCCCTCCGGATAAACAAAGAAAGCTGCCCAATAGCAAACACAGGGCACTACTCATATCGAGGATAATATCCATTACTATTCCTTTTTCGTTGTCCCTGTGTCGTTAGGATCATGTTTGAAAACAGCGGAATCAGAAAAGTGCAACACGCCGATTACGCTAACAAAGTTGATCAGGGCGTAAACGATGGCAATATCCAGGAAATCCGGGCGCCCCATCACAAAGCCGAGTAGCGAGATGAGTAACACCGTCTTGGTACCAAACATATTGACGGCAAGAATCCGGTCGTAGAGGGTAGGCCCCACGACTCCCCGAATGATTCCCAGGATCATAACAACAAGAATTGCTATGGTTGCCGCGATTAGCATCAGTCTTCCAGGCGACATATCCGGCGATCCATTTCACCGGCTTGTAAAACTTCAATGTTTTCCCGCAATAATGCATGTACCGTAATTTGATCGCCCACCAGGTCTACCGCGACTGTACCCGGCGTCAGGGTAATTGAGTTTGCGTAGATAACCTTTCCCATGTCTGTTTTTTGATTGGCTTTGATCTTGGTGAGAACGGGAGATATTGTCTTGTTGCCAAGCCAGATATGCTTGACAACGGAAATATTGGCGAGAACTATTTGCTTGACGAGCCATAGGTGGAATCCGGGTATCTTCGGCGGGATGAGCAGTTGCTGGGATTCGTGGTCGGCTACATCCATTCTATGGGCAATATATAAAACCAGGGCGATGGAGATTAACCCAAGCGACAGTATCAGCAGCGTGTAATGACCAGAGTTTATTAGCCAAAATGCAGCAAGAGCCAGAAACAGACTGATTATGTGGGGCATTAAAGTCTGGTTATCGGGACTGGAGAGATTATTTTCTGGCATACATTAGATCCAATAAATTTAGCAGGACGATGTGCGCGAAATCTAAGCTGGGCTTGTGATTTCTGGCAATAGTGACCGCCCCCCTTGATGTGAGCCACAACTGATGTGGGAATTAATCATATCAGGCAACCCGTTCAACGAACACTGTCGGCGGTATTTTAACCGGTGATCGATATAGTTCGAGATTGAAAAGTCGACTATCTGCAGCACGCTCCCGGGAGAGTAGTCGTCGACGATATTCAATATCCGGACTCGGCGGCCGTTAGCGAGTTGATCCGAGCCGATATCAATCGACCGGCTCTGATTGATTGAATCCGGCACCAGCCTCGTGTTCCTGCAGGATCGGATTGATCTTTTCTTCGAGATAGCGCTTGCGCTTCATTTTGGGGCCTCCCCGGGTCAGAATTCCAGGGAAATCCCACATTCAGGGCGGTTCGAATTACAGGAGTACAGTCATTAGTTCCGTGCTATTGATCCGTACTTACAGCTAGTAAACCGTCATTATATCTATCGTTAACTTGATCCACGACCTTCTCGCAAGTATTGCCTAAAACAGCGCCCGAAACACCTGTACGTGCAATAATTCCCGGCATCAGCAATTGAGCGTCAATGTGCGTCGCTTTTTCCACAATAGCCTGTCTGACGGGACCGGAAGCGAGGTGAATTTTATCGGATTCGATGCCAAAGTGGGAACTAATCAGCTGTTCGTCTGGCAGTTTCTCGTCGTCTGCATCCGACCGAAAACGTAGCAACTTGAAAAAGTTCGGGCGATCTTTGTGGGTGGCCAGGACGTGCAGTTCCCCGCCTGTTAAGCGACATATGCGTCGAGCCTCGGAAATGACCAGGTTATTTAATCTGTCGTGGCCATCGTCGCCATCCTCGACGGCAACCGCTGCTAACACACGCCGATACTGTCTGGATTCGACCGTATGGACAAGCAGTACAGGGCAGGAAATATGGCGTAACAGGTAAAAGTCAGAACGTTTCTTCAGCAGACTCAGGGCTTTCTTGTGGGTGTCGCTACACTTTACCATGTAATCGGCGCCTACCCTTGCACAAGCATGTACCGCTGCCTGGTACCAATGATCATTCCAGACGACTTCCCTGGCTACTGTAACCTGATCATTAGCCAGTGGTTTGATCAAGTCATCCACTTTATCCATGGCACGATGCTTCACTTTATATTTTGCATCACGTCTTGACGCATAATGGGACAGGTCGTCTTCATAAACTGCACAAAAGGCATGAATATGACCACCCGCTATATTGGCAATCTCCGCCGCGTGTGCCAGAGCGTGCTGGTGCTCCTTAGTCGGATCTATTATCACAAACAGAGTTAATCCAGGCATAGCAGATTCCTTTAGGATCTCGGACTGTTAATTATACTGGATACACAACAGCCTGTTAATTTTCACTTAAAACTGACCCAGGGTTTGCCTCTAAAATTGACCCACCCCGATGAGCCGGGTTATGGCTCAGTTTGATTCTTTTTACCTGTGCCTCCTGAAAATATAATCGTATCGACTTCTGATCGATCTTTGCAATCTCCATATCATGCCGCAATTCTGGCGTAGCGAATGTACCGCATGGGAATTTTGTTTCAAGAAAGGACGGCCAGGAGAAACTTTAAGCATTAAGATAGCAATTGACCGATCTATCGCTGTGCCAATTTTGTGCCCTAATATCTGGCAGTAACTGTCATTTACTGGCACAAATGGAAATGGGGAGCGCGTAAGTAGCTGATTTTATTAAGTTAGAAAAATTTAAACCCGACTGAAAATCCTCGTGTCGGTGGTTCGATTCCGCCCCTGGGCACCATTTCGATTTGGGTCCATACCGGGCACATAGGTAACACTTTATCTCGATTCCTGAACGATGGTGTAATGAATTGAAAGTTCATATTACATGAACTATAGTACATAATTTATGAACCGAAGGGGTAATTCAGTTAGTCAATTGGGCGATGCACTGTTCACCACGACGCAACAGCAGGTGTTGGGATTGTTATATGGTCGACCTGATGAAAGTTTCTACACCAAGCAGATTTTGCGCCTAACTGGAATGGGGGTTCATACCATAAAAAGGGAGTTGGATAGAATGGAGGCGACAGGAATTATAACTATGACCAAGATTGGAAATCAGCATCATTACCAAGCCAATCCTGAATGCCCGATTTATGATGAATTGCTGGGAATCGTACGTAAAACTTTCGGTGTTGTCGATGTTATTAAAATTGCGTTGCGGGTGCTCGATGAGCAGATAGTCGCAGCATTTGTCTACGGTTCGATTGCCAAGGCGGAAGACACTGCAACCAGCGATATCGATTTGATGGTTATAACGAAAGATCTTGCCTATGCCGAGGTGATGGAATCACTTAGAGACGCTGAGCATTCACTCGGACGGAGGATAAACCCAAGCATTTACGATCCCTACGAGGTAAAGAAAAAGCTTAAACAGAATAATGCTTTTTTGACTCGAGTGATGGAACAACCAAAACTATGGATAAAGGGAGGCGAGGATGACATTGGAGCATTTAGATAATCTGGTAAAAACGCGAAGCCTCAAGGAAGAACCTTCGGACCAGGGCCAGATTGATGGCATGATTAGGTCAGCAAAAACCCGGCTGAAAGACATCGAGGTTCGGGGATTATCCGAGGAAGGCAGGTTCTCTTCTGCATACGGTGCAGCGCATTCATTGGCGCTGGCTGCGATGCGTTGGCATGGTTATCGATCGGATAATCGCTACCTGGTGTTCCAGTGCTTGCAGCACACAGTGGGACTCGACAATCCAAAATGGCGTGTGCTGGACAAATGCCATAATCTTCGCAACCAAGTCGAGTACGAGGGATTTACCGAGATCGATCCTAAACTGCTTGAAGAATTAATAGGTATCACCAGAGAATTACTAACCATGGTCGAAGATCTAGGGCCGGTAAGATAAAACTCAGCCAGATTCTTGGAATAGAATGGAGGTCAAAATATAAATTCTGATCCTGCAATCTTTGCAGAATCTGTCCGAATTTTATTGTCTAATTTAGTGTGCCGATTTTTTGCCCAATTAACTGGCGGTATCTGGCGTTTACTGGCACAAACGGGAAGGGAAAGCGTCGTAAGTAACTGATTTTTCTAAGTTGTAAAAATTAATGTCCGACTGAAAATCCTCGTGTCGGTGGTTCGATTCCGCCTCTGGGCACCAGGTTTTCCTCTTAAAATCAATAACTTATAGTTTATAGCATATCATTTTATTGGTGTCTTTGTGGGTATATTGCGGAAGCTGCCCACAGATTTGTTTGTGTCATCGCATTTGACAGCATCGGTACTTTAAATCCAAGTAGGCATTTTTACGATCGGATATTTAGCTCACTCGAATTATCGGATGGTACAAGCGTTGTTATCTTCCAAGTTGGAATCTATGCAGATTACTTTTTTACAGTAACTTGTGTCGGGATTTCGATTCCACCCCTAGCTCTGGTGTAAACTATTTGCGAAGGCTTGAACATCGTCGACTATAAGTTGAGGCTCTTCCAGCGCACCAAAGTGTCCGCCACGCGGCATCTCCGTCCAGCGATGAACGTTATAAATACGCTCGACATAGCTGCGGGGTGGCCAGGCGAGCATTTCTTTCGGAAACAACGCGCAGGCAGTTGGTACTTCCACACGTTTACCATCCGGCGACAAGATACGCCCGCCTTCTTCACGTCGGCCGTAATAGATCCAGGACGCGGTATTAAAAGTCCGGGTGACAACATAGATCATAATGTTAGTGAGTAACTCGTCTTTGGTATGCGCGCTTTCGATGTCGTCGCCATCGGTGTCCGACCACGAATTGAATTTTTCAATAATCCACGCAGCGACGCCGACGGGGCTATCCATCATGCCATAGCTCAGAGTCTGCGGCCGGGTGGCCTGTTGCGTTCGATAACCGTTTTCCATTACCTGATCGCGCTCAAATTGTTTGTCCCAGGCTTCTTCCTCTGCACCTTGCGGGCCGTCGGGGTGCCTCATCGTCAGTATGTTTATGTGTATGGCTTTGCAAGCCGGGTGTTCGAATCCGAGCCAGGAAGAAATGGCGCCACCCCAATCGCCACCCTGTGCAATGTAGCTATCGTAGCCCAGGATATTGGTCATCAGTGAATTGAAAACCGCAGCCATTTGGCGCGGGCCGTAAGGTCGCGGCGGTCGACCGGAAAAACCGAATCCGGGCAATGAGGGGGCGACGACAGTAAAAGCATCCTCGACCTTGCCGCCAAAACGCTCGGGATGCGCGAGTGGTTCGATGATTTCCATAAACTCAACGATTGTCCCCGGCCATCCATGGCTGATAATCAGCGGCGTGGGTGACGGACCGCTACCCACTTCATGAATAAAGTGAATATCGATGTCATCGACTTTCGCTATGAATTGAGGAAAGCGATTGATTGCCGCTTCCTGTTTTCGCCAGTCAAATTCGTTAACCCAATAGTCGGCAAATTCCTTCATGTAATCGAGATTGGTGCCGTAATCCCAACCGCCATCGTCGGGCATTTCGTGCCATGGGTAAGCCGCAACTTTATCGCGAACGGCTTGCAGCGTTTTTTCCGGGATGTCGATAGTAAAGGGCTGGCAGGATGTCATAAGGCGGTCGCTAATCTGTGATTCAGGCATTTAACTCAAAAACGGCTGTCGCAGTCGAGAGACAGATTTTATGTTTTGAAAGGACAGAGCGAGGCGGCACTTATAATAGGCGTTTGACTTCTTCGGCGATTATCTGGATGCCCTCTTCTAGTTTTTTGATTGGCACGAACGCGAAACCGAGCCGAAAGCTGCGTTTGTTATTTTTCAAATAATATCTTTCACCGATATCGATTAACACACCCCTGTTGCGCAGGCGTTTACCGAGTTCAGTTGCGTCAAACCCCCTGGGACCGGTCAGCCAGAATGACGTGCCGCCGCGGGTCGGCGTCCGCTCGAGCATGCTCAGGTGCCTGGCGATCGCATCGTTCATGACATGCCATCGACGCTTGTAACGCCGCTCTATATTGCGCAGATGCGAATCGTAGTAGCCAAGTTGAAAAAACAGTGCGACCACTTCCTGAACAATCGTCGGCGCATGGCGCATTATCACGCCCCTGACGATCCGCGCTTGTCGGATAATGTCACGGTGCGCGACCATGAAGCCGAGTCGTATGCCGGGTGAAATGGTTTTTGACAGGCTGCCGATATAGATGACGCGATCGTTTTTATCCTGCGAGCGCAGCGACCGTGATCGCGAATTGAAATAGTTCATCTCTGCTTCGTAGTCGTCTTCGATGACCAGGAAATCCTGCCTGGCCGCCGCGGCCAGTAACTGCTTGCGACGCGGCTGAGACATGGTCACCATGGTCGGGAACTGATGGCTGGGCGTGGTAAACACCAGCTGACACTCATCGGGTATTTTCTGCACGATCAGGCCTTCGTCGTCAATCGGCACACCGATAAGCCGATTGCCGGTAAGCTGTAGGGCATTGCGTCCATAGTGATAGCCGGGATCTTCGACAGCGATGGGTTTGTTTTTGTGGGCAAGGGTCGCGCCAATAATAAACAGTGCGTTTTGTGCGCCCAGGGTAATTAATACTTCGTCCTCGTTGGCATAAATCCCGCGTGAGCTCAGCAGGCGCTGGCGCAACTGTTGGGACAACTGCTGACTGTCGCTCTCGACGGAATCGTCACGCCAGGTGGAGGTTTTGGTGCTTTT
>JAOTYD010000063.1 GCA_029862005.1 Gammaproteobacteria bacterium
GAGGTACGTGTGAGAACAGATCTCACCCTGACTGCGCGAATTCTAGAAGAATTAAGAGATCATGTAGTACGTCAGGACTCAAAGCTGATCGTTGTCTTCATTCCGTCTAAACGAGAGATCGAAGAATTGGACGATTACTTGCCGTATCAGTTAGAAGTTGCTGACATGTGCGAAAAGCTCGGTATCGAGCACTTCGACCTCGCCCCAATGTTCAAGAGTACGTGGTACCGAACTTATTTCCGCTTCGGCCGTCATAGGAACTCCCGTGGCCATGAACTAGCGGCAAAAGCACTTTACAAAGAATTTCGGACAGAAGGCGGCCCACTTGCTGTTGCTCATTAGTAGCCTATTGTTCGCAGATATTATTCTAAATATGAAAAACACAGGTCGAGAAATCGCGCCGTTGACCGTACCCCAGTAATTCAAGACACTCTGCATGTGGGATTTCCCTAAAATTCTGACTCAGGGAGGTCTCAAAATGAAGCGAAAACGCTATCGTTCATTGGCAAGAGCATTACAACCACGTCAGGTCTTATCGTTCACCAGGTCGAACACCACCTGCAGTGTTAGCGAGGCATGTAGCTGATATAATCAATTTCCCACACCAGAAGTGGCTCACTTCAAGGGGTAGGGTCACGATTTTTCACCGTTTTACGTAGCGACGGCGTCGCAAAATCGCTGTAGCGGGCTGCATGCAATAGAGGTCTGCGAAGATGCAGTCGACACTACGTCGAGCAGGCCGTCGGGGGTACAGCTCGTTACAGTGCGCTTTGGGGCGTCAGCAGCAGGAACCCAGCAAGATATGCGGGCTAGAGGCTGCGCGGCAGGAAAATTACAACAACTGGCTCACGATTTTGAGCACACCCTGCTTCAGTTTTTTCTTGTGATGACTTCCGCTGTCATTCGTTAACACCCTGTCGCGGTTCAAAACGTACCAGTCGTAGGCCTCGATGATCATCTCGTCATTCGAGTAGCGGGGGTTCCAGCCAAGCTCCTTTCTGGCTTTCGAGATGTCGAAGTACATGGACCTGCCATACATCATCGCGTGATAGGCACCCAACGGCGACATGCCTAGCGCGGAGGATATTTTCATACCAATTACCACCGGCCACATCGGCAGGGATTTGACCGTCGAGCCAGTATTCGCATGCCGGCACAGCGTATCCAGCATGCTTTTCATCGAGTCAAATTCGTCTGCGCCGCAATTGTAAATATTGAATCCCGGCTTTTCCGCAGCCAGGATGCAAGCGTTGCCGAGGTCCTCGGCATGAACGAACTGGTATATATTGTTGCCTCCGTTTAGCACTGGAATATTTTTACCGGTGAAGACCCATTCAAACAGAATCTGGAAAATTCCGAGCCTGCCATGGCCCAGTATTGTCCGCGGCCGAACGATAGCGACGTCCAGACCTTTATCCGCATACTCCTTGCACAGCAATTCGCCGTCGTATTTTGCCTTGCCATAAGCTTCCATCGGGGTCGGCAAGGTCGATTCGAGTACCGGGTTTTTTTCAGGTATCCCGAATACCGCGCTCGACGAGGTGTAGACCAGCCTCTTCACGCCCGTTTCGATGGCCGCTTTCAGAATGTTCTCGGTGCCGGTCCTGTTGACCGAATCGAATAAATGCCGGTCCTTGGCAAGTGGAACCTGGGCGACGTTATGGTAAACGACATCGATCCCGGAACAAGCTTGTGCTACCCGGTCGTAGTCACGGATATCGGCCTCGATAAAAGTGATCCGCGGATCCACGTCCGAATTCTTGTTAACGTCGAGGTTTAGAACTTCATGTCCTCTTTCGAGCAATTGTATGCACAGCAATTCACCGAAATAACCCGATCCACCCGTTACCACTACTTTCATGCCTTCTCATATCTCCAGGTTGTTGTCGAGGCACCATTGTATTGACCTTTTCATGCCTTCCCGTAATTCGATTTGCGGACGGTAATCAAGCCCTGCCTTGGCCCTGTCGATCGAACAGGCGATACTTTTGTTCATTTCCGACAGCACGTGTATCTTTTGATGATAAAATCCCAGACCCTGGATCAACCAGTCGCACAACGTCGCGACCTCCCCGGCGACCCACGGCAGCCGTAGCCGCCGGTGTTGCACCGCGTAGCCGAAATCCCGTTCCAGCAAACTCTCGATAGTATCAACAATGTCGTTCATAGAATACGGATTTTCATCCGCGATCCAGTAGACATCGGGCGCAGACGCCGTTTTCTGGGCGGCCAGCATAATTCCCTGGCACAGGTTGTCCAGGTACGACATCGACCGCATATTCGACCCGTCGCCGACCACGGGCATCTTGCCGTCTTTTATCATGCTCAAAAACACCGTTTGCCTGGGCGGCTGATTCGGGCCGTAAAACCATGGGCAGCGGATAAGGGTCAGGCTAACCTGGTTTTTTTCGGCGACTTCCCGCACCGACAACTCCATCTTAAATTTCGATTTTCCGTAATTCATATACGGATGATAAGGAGAATCCTCGTCGAACAGGTGATCGGGAAACGGGTTGCAGCCCAGCGGCGAGTTCGATGATACGACCACCGCTTTTCTGATTTTATTATCGCAGGCCTGGTCCAGGACGTTGACGGCGCCCACGTGGTTTACTTCGTAGAACTGGCGGACGTTTCGAGGATGCACGATACCGGCGGTATGGTACAAATCGAATTCCCGGTCGGTTGCAAAGGCCTCGGTTAAAGACTTCTGCTTGGTAATATCGCCATGGAATATTCTGACCTTGCCCGACAGATTTTGCAGGAAGCCGGTATCCTCGTTTTGAAGGACCAGGCACCTAACCTCGTCGTAACGCGATTCGACCAGATCGGGATGGTCCGGGTAACCTTCGCAAAGAAAACCGGTCAGAGTTCTACCGAGCCAGCCGTTCGCCCCGGTAACGATGGCGATCCTACTCACCCCGAGCCTCCAGGAAATGCAAAACGTTTCTCCTGGCGAAACACATCAGCGTGCCCTGGGGATTCAGGCCCAGCGACGTGCACAGCAGGCTCGCGTCGTTGACGTAAAGCCCGTCCTGGTCATTGACGCGGCCGTAGGAATCTGTCGCGCATAGCGCTGGATATTCTCCCATTGGGCAGCTACCAAACAGGTGTATAGACATCAACTGGATCAGCTTACGGTCGACGTGAGCAAGCTTACTCTCGATCTCGTCCTCGGAGTCCAGAATGAATCTTTCGTCCAGGATCGACGGAAAAACTTTCCTCGCGCCGGCGGTAAACAATAAGAGGCAAAGTTTTTTGAGGCCAAGCAGCAGATTCGCGACGTCTCTGTCACTGAGGTCATACTTGATAATAGGGTCTCTGGTAAAAGGAATGTTGATGATCCGGGCGCAGGACTCAGGGCGAATCATCGCATAATAGGTGCTCATTCTTTTCCAGTTCTGTCGCGCGAATGTCGGGTAGCTCTCGAACTCGGATAGCGCCAGCGACAGGTACGGCAGCGAGCTAATCGAGCATCCCAGGCTTATCGTCGGGGAAAACTCCCTGACCTGGTGCACCGGGACGCCCATGCCCTCGGTATTGATCTCGTCGTCGAACAGCGCGGTTGCCTTTATCGTCGGGTGCAGCTGCAGGCTCTTTCCGATGTTTACGCCGATACCGCTGCGCATCAGGATCGACGGCGTTTGCACCGCGCCGGTGCAAAGGAATATATTCTCCGCGTGGTAGCTATCGCCTTCGAAGGTAAGGACGCGCCAGATACCGTTTTCGCGCTTCAGCTTGCGCACGGTTTTCTCGAAAACCATCTCCAGGTCCAGCTCGATGCTCCGGCTCAGAAAGGTTTCGCTCATGGTCTGTTTCTGGTTTTCCGATTTGTTGTAGTCGAACCAACGCGGCACCTCGAAACACTTCCAGTTCAACTTGCCGGCACCGTCCGCCAGTACTTTCGAAGCTTTCGGAACCAGGCTATCCGGCATGCTTGAAACCGTCAGTTTCTTTTCGAAATACTCGTAATGCTCGTTCAACGAGGCCGCATCGATATCGCGTACCTGGAAACGCTGCGCCCATTCCTCGAGCACCTCCGGAGAGGCCCGGTGATAAATACCGGCGTTGATTTCAGAGCCGCCGCCGAAACACTTGCCGAGAATAAACGGTATCTTGGGATTGCCGAGCGTGACCGTGAGCCCGCCATTCCAGTATTTTCTAAGCATTTCGTCTTTCGAAAATGCTACCGTATCCTGCTGGAACAGACGTTTGCCCGCTTCGATCAGCAGAACGTCGCGATCGGCCTTTTTCAGAAAATACGACGTGATCGCCCCACCCGGGCCAGAGCCAATGACGATGTCCTGAAAAACCCTCATCCGCCTGCTTCCGGAGACGAACCCGAATAGACCGAAAACGCGGTAAGCCCGTTAAAAAAGGTCAGGAAATCGTTGGTTACTCCGAGGTTCAGGCGCTTCAGGCGTTCGACCTTGTGCAACCGATCCCGCAACTGCAGGCGATGAAAGGGTACCAGACCCTTCATCAGTGCCAGATCGAGAAAAAGCGCCAGGCTGGCGAAAACAATCCGAAAATACCACGGCAAATTGCGATACTGCCGGTATACGAAATCAACGTCCGCATTGAAATTCTTTTTATCCGAGTATTTTCGGCCCAGTGCGTAGGTAAAAGCCGAAAAAATATAATAGATGTGCATTCTTCATCTCGCGCGCGCAGCGGCAGTATAAACAGGCAATGTGGTTAAGCCAATCAGCATCCGGCGATGGCGACTCCAGGTATTGTCGGTGTAGACGCTGCGAACCTTAGTTGTCGCCCGTGCCTGCCGCGTCGACAACGCAACCCGGCACATCGAAATAGCGGTTGCAAAATCGGCATTCGGGAATAAGAATTTTTAAACACCCGTTTCCATGATTCTGTAAAGTATCGCTCGCTCCCCTAAGGAGCAAGCGTAGGATATAATAAGTGTTCAGTTGTAGAAAGATTGAGTCATTGAAAACTAGTCGCTTCCTGTCAAAAGATATAGCCATTCCTGGTATTTTGTTTTTTTCCGGTTTCCTCTATTGCTATTGGATTATTACCCAGAGTAGTCGCGTTTTACAGAGTTATCATGGCTTGTATCATTCCGCTACCATCTATCAAATAGTGAATGGGCTGATTCCTCCGACCAATCCGCTGGCTGCTGAATCACCGTCTGTCATTTATTGGCCATGGCACTTTCTGGTTGCCCTGGTGATGAAAATCACTCACCAGACTTCTCTTGAAGCCGTTGCCCTGCTGAATTGTCTGTCCTTGTCGGCTGTACTCACCTGTATTTTCCTGATTTGCAGGCACTTCAACCTTTCTCGGGCTAATTCGTTGATTGCAGCCTTGGGCTCAACGGTTCTGCTCTGCCCATTTCGGTACCTTTACGCCTTACTGGACAAAATCTTATCAACGTCAATCTTCCGCTCGATATACGATACTGTTTTTAGTGCAGATTATGATCAGCGTTCCATTTTCTTTTTGGATAAGTTTTTTAATCAAAGCAGCTTTCCAACCACAGTTGGCTTACTGGCAGTCTTGCTTTATTTTTTTCTGGTCCGGTTTGAACGTAAAGCGAGTTTGTCAATAGAAGTACTGATGGGATTTTTGGTATTGTTATTGGGATTGTTCAGTCCGATCGTCTTGGTCGCATTCAACCTGCTCATCGCAATATATTTTTTCTCTGACTTGCGGCCCGTGAAATTTAATCAATTTGTGTGTGCTCTGAATACCTACAGGTTTGCCATTGTCGGGAATCTGCTTGCTTTGCCATTTCTGATTTCGCTTTCAAAGCAAATGGGGGAAGGGGTGCATGTTGATCTGAAATTATCAACCTTGTTGAGTCAAATCCTTCGTTCAGGTGAAGCTTTTTGGATCGTCTTGGTTTTTTGTTTGACTGTTTTTCTGCTGCACAAGCGGAAGAAGTTTTTAGATCGTGAATTTCGACCGATTTTATACTGGCTTGGACTTCTTTTTATTGCCGCGCTGGTTCTACAGTTTCCGGACCACAATCAGTACAAACTGATGCTTTTAACGTCTTTGCCACTTGGTATTGGATTGGGGTACTTATTAGAGAGATGCGTGGTAAAGCATGCTATCAAACATTGTTTTTTTGTAGTGATTGGTCTGAGTATATTTACGGTCGCATTGGTAAGGGTGGCTGGCTATTGGCCGACAAAAGATCCTTATACGTTTTCTGGAATGGAAGTCCGTCTTAAGCCATCTTCTCAAGTGGCCATTGATCTTCAAGACACGGCGGATTGGATTAAAAAGAACACGCATCCCCATGCTTTTATAATGAAGACTCCTGACTTTCGAAATGATTTACTTCTGCCCGTTCTAAGTGAACGCCGTGCTTTTGTTGCCAAACCCGCTTCTTTTGAAACAAAGGGCATTCAAAATCTGAGTCAATTGTTGACCCTCAATACCTTCTTATTAACTCGAACGCAATCCGAAGGTCGATTTTATATAAAAAAGACAGAGCCACAATACGGCGCGTTGAGCGCGGCTGTCCAGCACCTCGATCGGCTCTATCTCTTCACTGAGCGAAAGCCATCTGAAACCGGAACCCAATTCGCGGTTTATGGGAATCGCTCGTTCATGCTCTACCAGCTGACAGTGGAGTAGGGATTACCCGAGAGCAGGGCCGGGCACCACCCCAAATAGGATTGTTTGGGTAGCCGACGAGATCAGTTTGACTCAGTCAATTCCGCAATTGCCAGGAGTAAAATTATCATTAGGAAGCCGGCATGTCGATTGGCTGAAATTGGGCAGGACTGACCGGCGGGCAGGAGCAATTTCGCGCGTGTGGTGGTAATCAGTCAGATAAGGGGTGGCGCAGAACTGGGTTGCGACATGGGTCTCTTTCTTTTCTTGAGGGAATAAGGATAATAACGCGTTAATTATTCCTGTACTTCGAATACAAGATTGGGGGTCTACTTCGGCACGTCAAATCTCATAGTAGGGTCCGCGGCTACAACGTTCATGTTTGGGTGCACTGGCGGATCGAGACGATGGTATTGCTCAAATTCGTCAGGTTACCGCCGATCTCATTCTTCCGGGGACTAGGATTCAAGAACTACTTGCGCGAGATTCTACCAGCCCGCTGGAAGCATCTCGCTGGCAATTGAGGCATGGGGACGAAGAAACACTATGAAAACTAAATTTGGGCATCTGTTTCCGTGGCAAGTATTGACCCGTTTGGTTGGAGCACAAATGACTTGCCAACTAGGCTCAAACCTCGATGTGCAACAACTTAGCGAGGAGGCAGCGAAAATCGTAGAAAAATTCAAGCCGACTAACCAACACGGAGACGATCATGCAGGAGGCTGGAAATCAGTCAGCCTAATTTCATATGGCGGAGATCCCTTTGAGAGCAAAATAGTACCCGGTAAACCACCAATGAAGACGGCAGCTATTAAGCTCGCTCCTTATATTGAAAGTGTGATAGATGGATTTGATTTTGAAAAAACACGTGTTCGGATGATGCAACTTCTCCCTGGAGAAACCATTCTATGGCATTTTGATCCCAATGAGTCTATCGATATTTCGATTGCTAGAATCCATATTCCACTAGTGACTAATCCTGATGTGATTTTTCAAATTTCACATGAAGATTGTCAATGGCGGGCAGGCGAGATCTGGTATGGTGATTTTTCATTCCCCCACCGCCTGTTTAATGGAGGCCAGGAAGGACGTATTCACCTGGTTCTGGACGTAAACGTAAGTGATAAACTACTGGCTATATTTCCTGAAGAGTATTTGGTCAATAAACCAAAGAGAGTGTTTATTCGTAGGTTTACTTCAAGAATGATTAACTTCTATACATGGCGACGATATCGTTTCGGGTACATGAAGCGTAAACAGAGGGTCGCATATCGACATCCCCATTGAAATCCCTAATTCTCGCCGTTTTCCCGATCCTCAAGTCCCAATAGGTGATGTACCATTGACCATAGTTCAGCTTCAAACAGGCGCCTGGTATCAGGATAGACAAATCGAAGTCCATTTCCCAGATACCTGGAACGTTACGACCCAC
>JAOTYD010000064.1 GCA_029862005.1 Gammaproteobacteria bacterium
GTAAAAGTGCCTGATAGATAAAATGGCTCCAGATCTAATATCTCGACACTTTGCTCCGTCGTCCGGAACAGGTTATTTTTTTGACAATGTCTGGACTGACCGGGCTGTTAATTGGAGTCCAAAATTTGTACGTGGTCGATCAGTGGTTGACCTCCATGTCGGCCTGGTATCAGGGCGTAGCTGGATAGGAAAGTACCGCGCGATAGCGTGACCTGGGCAATTCGGGCGGAATCGGCGGAGATCCTGTCACGCGGTCGTGTGGCATGGATACCGCCGCCAGGAAATGCCGCTGTGGAGTATAAAAAATTAGATTTTTGGGCTTTGGGTGAAGCGCTTTAGAGGTCCCTGGTTAACATCACCCTTATTGCGTTGATTGTTGCTTCTGACTAACTTCCGGTTGCCGATGGCAAATTCCGGACAAGCGCATTCGAGGATATCGTCTTAACGAGAACAGCGAAAAGGGGTGCTGCACTGGCCGAAACGTTATTAAGATAAACAGGATTTCTCCCTCTGTAGAGTTACTTTGCGTGAAAAATTAATGAATAGATACTTATGCTGAACATAGTACTTGTGATTATCGTAGTCATTGGATTGCTGTGCATGTTCCATCCCCGATTGCTTAAAAATCCGTCCTGGCAGGCAACACTCACACCCCTCTCCTCCATAATAGGCAGCGGGTTTCTGATCATAGCTCCAATGCTTGCGAGCGTGATCGGTATTTATTCTCCTATCGCAGTCACAGGAATTGTGATACTCGCCTATGCGATCGGCGGCGTGATCCGTTTCAATATAATTCATGCCGAACCCCTCCTGCACGATAAGAACGCTTCCCCGTTGATATATAAAATCGATTTTGTTGCCAACGCTGCACTTTCTCTTGCTTACGTGACCGCAGTCGCATTCTATCTATCATTGCTATCGTCTTTTTTGCTCAACTATTTGGGTTTTGTGGATGAATTTGGCTGGGAAAGAGCCCTGACAACGGTCATCATCGTTTTCATTGCGGCAATCGGTTTCCTGCGCGGACTGGGGGGGCTTGAGAAACTTGAAGCATTTGCAATGTCGATCCAGTTATCTATTGTTGCGGCGCTGCTGATTGGCGTGTCCGTATACGACTACAACTTCCTGCAATCCGGACAATCCCTGACCTTTGATATTCAGGAAAGAAGCTTGATGACCAAAGCCTTTATGCTGGCCGGTATATTGCTGGTAGTGCAGGGGTTCGAGACATCGCGGTTTCTGGGTGAAAAATATCATGCCGATATGCGTGTACGAACCATGCGTCGGGCGCAACTGATATCAGGCGTACTGTATGTGGTATCAGTCATTGTATTGATGCCAATAGTGCAACATATAGACCTTGCGCACATCCGGATTGCAGATATCGTGGCTGTAACCGGGCTTGCGGCAGCCGCATTGCCATTGATGCTTATCGTGGCCGCAATCATGAGCCAGTTCAGCGCAGGTGTTGCCGATACTGTCGGTGCTGGAGGCCTGGCGAGTGAAACGAGCAAGGGGAGAATATCGTCCAACAAGGGTTACCTGGTGGTGGCGGTCTTTGCCATCATATTGGTATGGACAGCCAACCTGCTCGAGATTATCGCCCTCGCTTCTCGTGCATTTGCACTGTACTACTTGTTGCAGTGTGTGGTCGCCCTCCTTGCAAACCGTCATCACTACGAAGGTAAAGCCTACTGGCTGCGTTTCGCAATCTTTTCCACGGTAGCGGTCTTTCTGTTATTTATCGTGTTATTCGCGATTCCTGCCGAATAGATGAATGACAGTGATAACGTATTGATCAACGCCATCCAGTATGGCGCTGGCTAGCTCCTTATCCCTTCGTGATAATCGTTTCACGGTAGGCGTGCCAGGTGGCATAACCGATCACTGGGGTTGTGAACGCGAGACCGATTAGTGCGGTCGCGATTCCTGCAGCCGTAAGTACAAATATCAGCAACGCCCAGAGCGCCAATACCCGCTTGTTTCGCAACACCGCGTTGATGCTGGTTAATATTGCAGTCGCTCCATCGGCATCCTGGTGCAGAATCATCGGTAGCGTGAACACACTGGCACAAAAGGCCAGGCATCCAAAAATCACGGCGATCGACAAAGACGCCACCACATAAGAACCTGTTTTCTGACCGAATGCCGGCTCTATTCCGATCATTATCGATAGCACGATGACCAGGAACACGATCAACATGCTCATCATCATCGCAATCAAACGCTCGTGCTTCATTTTATGGAAAGCCTTCTTGCGCTGGTGACTAAAGGTTGATTCACGGTTCTTTTCGAGTTGATGGCTGTTGTCGTAAAGACCGAAACAGAGCACGGGTCCCATGATCAGGAAGCCGAAAAGAAGGCTGACGATCAAGGCAATATCTTCATGGACCCATGCAAGATAAAGAAGCAGCCAACCGAAAAATACGAATACCAGACCGTATGCCAGGCTGTGCCGGGGTGTGAGCTTGAAATCCTGCCACCCCATCTTCAACCATCTGAAGGGATCGCCGATAGAGAGCTTGCGGCAAGGTGCATAGAGAGGAACTTTATCCCCGATGGAACCCCCTGGTTGTGTTTGCATTCCGCACCTCGTCTCAGATAACTATTTCGAACACCCTTTGCAGTAAATATAGTGAAAATGAGGTTTCAAGGCCGATCAGTTAGATTCATAAAAATAAACCCAAACTATGTAGGCTTTCGCTTAATACTCCTGGCGCATGCTTTCTGTTAACTTATACCGACTGGGTGGCACAGGCAAGTCCTGACATATATTAACTCTGACTCGGAAGCGTTTAATAAACAAAACTAAGAAACAAATAGCCAGCAAGAAATATCGCTACCCACATCGCCATGCTGCCGGCAGGACGAGCGCTGGTAAGCAAGCCGGTGGGCACATGGTAAATGCTGGAAAGAATGTCCAGGCAGCGGTGCAATCTCGTAACAAAGGCCCGGCGTAAAACGTCATCCAGTCTCCATATGGCCGCGAACAGGCTTTGTATCGCAACCGGGAAAAGACGGCGATAAAACCACTCCGCGTCCAGGTTGGTAGAGTGTAGTTCGGGGGGGTACATGCCTCTGAGGTTGAGCCAGACGAAGGCCAGCGCCGAGAAAAATAGCAGCTGGGTCTGTGCCAACACGTGAGTCGCGTCATAGGGATTATATCCGGTGTCGTAAGGCAGCAGGGAGTATAGTGCGGCCGGATAGACGCCGATTCCGATGCACAAAACCGCTGCGATCAACATCGCCAATAACATGTTGTTGGGTGGATCACTTACCCGAATGCCCGAGTCATGCGCGAAGAAAGCAAAATAGGGGATCTTGATGCCGGCGTGATGAAAGACACCCGCGGAAGCAAATAACAGCATTAACCATATCCAGTCATAATCATTTTCCAGGGCGGCGGACATCACCATGGATTTGCTAACGAAACCACTGAATAACGGGAAGGCCGAAATTGAGGCTGCCCCGACGATGCACAACACCGTGGTTTTCGGCATCGTTTTGTAGAGTCCGCCCAGATCCGATCCGTTCATGCGACCGGTCATATGCAACACCGCCCCCATCGACATAAACAGCAGTCCCTTGAAGATGACATCGTTAAACGCATGTGAAACAGCGCCATTGATAGCGAGTGCTGTGCCGATGCCGACACCAACGACCATAAATCCTACCTGGTTGATCAGGCTGTAGGCCAACACCCGGCGCAGGTCATTTTCAATTACGGCAAAGAAAATCGGGAAACAGGTCATAGCCGCGCCGATATATACCAGCAGCTCGGTACCGGGATATCCACGAGCTAGTGCATAGACGGCGACCTTGGTGGTAAACGCACTGAGAAATACAGTGCCGGTTACGGTGGCCTCGGGATAGGCATCGGTGAGCCAGTTGTGCACAACTGGAAAAGCACATTTAATGCCAAAAGCGATAAAGATTAGCCATCCGGCTATACCTTCCAGGCCTATAAAGCCGAAATCCAGGGAACCGTTTTCGGCAGCATAAAACAGTGCACCGATCAGCAGAATGACGCCGGACAGGACCTGGATAATCAGATAACGCATCCCGGCCTGGTAAGAACGCCTGGATCTCCGCGCCCAGATAAGAAATACCGAAGTAAATGCAAGGAGTTCCCAGAAGACGAACAAGGTTAACAAATCGCCGGAGAAGACGGCCCCGAGGCCGCTGCCTGCATACAACAAGGCAGTTACCTGTTGCACGGTGTCGCGTACGTGCAGCGAGTAAACGATGGCAATAAACGCGGCGATATGAAATACATAACCGAACATCAGGCTCAGCTTATCGACACGGTAAGGGGTGAGCTGATAATCGAATAAGGCCAACTGCAGATGAACGCCTTCGGGTACCATCCACAGATGGAGCGCACTCGCGACAGGCACTGCCAGCATGATTACACCGCGCAAGGTTCCGCGGGTGACGGCAGCAAACAGGGCACCGATAAAGAAAGGCAAGAATGGCGGTATTTCAAGCATCCACATCGTTACCACCTTCGGCACTATGCTTTTCGTTAGCGTCGGGTCTTGCGTTTATCTCCGCATCGCCTTCGTCATAGTAATCTTCCGCGCGCATGAGAAAGGTTCGCATCCATTTGGCGACTAGCACCAGCATGACGCAGGCGACAAATCCAAAGACAGGATAGAATCCCCAGAGGTTTTCCCAGCTATGCTCGACGTGACGATGGATTACAAAGTCCAGCGCAAAAAGCAGCACACAACACCCGTAGAGGATATATAAAACGCGTTTTACATTATTGGGGTTATCAAACAGATATTGCTTCTCGTTTTCCATAAGTTAATCCTTATGTAACCAGAATGGCCCTGGCCAGTTCATATAAGGGTTGCGGATATACAAAAAGGACCAGGCAGCCCACCGTGGTAATACTCAAGGCAATTAATGATGGTAACGGAGCTTCTTTTATCCCGGCTCGAGAATAGGGCGTCTTGTCACCGGAGAAAAACGCATGAAAAGGTATGGGTAAAAGATAAGCGATGTTGAGCAAAGAGCTAATCATTAACGCTGCCATCAGAATCCACTGTTCCGCCTCCAGCGTGCCCATTAACAGGAACCATTTGCTCCAGGTACCACCGGCGGGTGGTACGCCAATGATGCTGAGGCTGGCAATAAAAAATGCAGCCATGGTGATCGGCATTTGTTTACCAAGACCTCGCATTTCACTGATGTTTGATTTATGCGCAGCAACCAGAATGGCGCCAGCACAGAAGAACAGGGTAATTTTTCCGAATGCATGCATGGCGATATGCATCGAGCTACCGACAACCCCCGCTGAGGTAGCCAGCAGCGCTCCGATGGTGACATAGCCCAATTGACTCACGGTTGAGTAGGCCAGCCTGGCTTTTAAATTATCTTTCCACATGGCGACCAGTGAAGCCAGGAGCACGGATGCGCCCGCCAGATAGAGCAAGAACTGGGTAGTTGGCAGCACCGACAACAAATCGATGCCAAAGATAAACACACACACTTTTAACACGGTGAATACGCCGGCCTTCACCACGGCTACCGCATGCAGCAAAGCACTAACCGGGGTCGGCGCGACCATTGCCGCGGGTAACCAGCGATGAAAAGGCATAATAGCGGCCTTGCCAATGCCAAAAATAAACAGGATCAGTATCGCAGCTGCTACCGTAGTATTAACATCAGAGTCAAATACGCCCCCCTGTTTAAAATCCAGAGTGCCGGCCACAACCCAGGTACTGATTACGGCTAATAGAAAAAAGGCAATCGAGGTACTAAGTAGTATGCCAAGATATATTCGCCCACCTTTTTTGGCTTCCGGAGTCCCGGCATGGGTGACCAGTGGATAGGTGGACAGGGTCAGCGCTTCGTAAAATATAAACAACGTGAACAGGTTTGCCGCGAAAGCAACTCCCATCGAACTGCCGATGGCGATGGCAAAGCAGGTATAGAAGCGTGTCTGATTCTGTTCGTCATGGCTACGCATATAGCCGATGGAGTAGACCGTTGTGATGATCCAGAGGAAGCTGGCAACCAGTGCGAAAAGCATTCCTAGCGGCTCGATGGCAAAGCTCAACTGCAATCCGGGCACCAGTTGCCACCAATGAACAGCGATGACTTCTCCCTGCTCGAGCGCCTGATAGAGTTGGGTGACCAGATAGAACAGGGCCAGACTGGTAACGATCGAGATGGCCTCGCGCAGATTCGGCATTCGCCCCGCGGCCAGGATTCCCACGGTTGCCACAAGCGGCAGAAAAATGCTGAGTTGTAACATGAAGTCGACAGAGAGGTTCACGGGCTTACCCCAAACAAACTCTGCGCTGCCGCCTGCGCCACCTGCACGCTGAGACGGGTGTCCAGGCCGAAATAGATATTGGCCGATACCAGCAGCCACACCGGGATCAGGAATTCCGGCGGCGCTTCCTCGACGGATTCCCTGCCTGCCGGAGGTTCATGAAAATAGGCGGTTTCGACGACACGCCATACGTAGACGATGGCCAGTAAGGAACCCAGGAGTATGAGCGCCGCGACTGGCCACCAACCGTTTTCAAGGGCAGCCAGGACCAGGTACCATTTGCTGATAAAACCCACGGTTAGCGGTACGCCGATCAGGCTCAAACCGCCGGCCACTATAGCGGCCATGGTAAAGGGCATCTGACGGCCCAAACCCCGAAACTGGTTCAATTGCACACTGCCGATACGGTACATCACGGCACCCAAAGCCAAAAACAGGGCACTCTTCATCAAGGCATGGTTAAACAGGTGCAACAGGGTAGCCATGAGACCCGTTGTCGTACTGATACTGTAACCGACAATCATGTAGCCAATCTGAGCGACACTGGAGTAGGCAAATATATGTTTTACATTTTTTTGAAAAATGGCCGTAGTCGAGGCTACGAAAATTCCCAATAACCCAAGTATTACGAAAATGGTTTGTAAGGGCACCGTCGTGAAGGAAAACGAAATCCCGAAAACCGAGAAGGTAAAGCGGATGAGTAAATATACGGCGACCTTGGTCGAGGTGGCAGCCAGGACTGCCGTCACGACCGAGGGTGCATAGGCATAGGCATTCGGTAACCAGCGGTGCAGAGGAAACAGGGCAACCTTCAGGCAGACGCCAACGACAATAAAGGCAAAGGCGGCAAATACGGTTCGCGTTTGTGCGACCTCTGGCAAGCGCCTGGACAGATCATCCATGTTCAGCGTACCGGTCATTTGATACATCAGGCCGATTCCGATCAGAATAAAGGTGGCGCCAATGGTACCCATAATCAAATACTGGTAGGCGGCCCAGAGGGCGCGCCGGTCTTCACCCAGGGCGATCAAAGAGTAGGCCGCAAGCGAGGAAACTTCGAGGAAAACAAAAACATTAAAGGCGTCGCCCGTCGTCACCACGCCAAGCAATCCAGTCAGGGAAAGCAGGTACAAAACGTAAAACAGGTGACGGCGATGTTCCGGAATTTCTTTTTCTATGCTGATGCGGGCAGCCAGCAGTACGACCGTGCTGATACTCGAGACGATCAGTAAAAGATAGGCATTGAGCCTATCGACGCGATATTCGATCCCCCAGGGTGCGCTCCAGCCACCCCTTT
>JAOTYD010000065.1 GCA_029862005.1 Gammaproteobacteria bacterium
TTGATCAACGAAGATACTGTCGCCGGGCATCGCTATACCGATACGCTGATGGCGTCCACGGATTCCGAAAAAGACTGGCCTCGATGAAGCTGAACGCCGAAGAACAGGCAATGCTCGACGGCGAACTCGGTGAGCCGCGGCGCTGGGCGATTGAACACATGCTGAGCGTCGGGCATTTTTTCGATGCCCCTGATTTTGTCGAGGTCACGCAAGCCCATATCATGGCCGACACCGAATCACTGGGCGAAGCCGGGGTTGCTTTCCTTGAGAACCTGATGACTTACCCGGTAAGCGAACGCCAGGTGTGCATCCCGATGATCACCGACCCACGCGGCATCGATTTCTGTCATTACCAGCGCCTCAGGCAAACCGATGAAATGGCCGTGCTCGAACAACGCGCCATCGAAGCCTTCGAATCTCTCGGTATCCTGATGACCAACACCTGCATCAACTACCAGACCATCATGCCGCCGGTGCGTGGCGAGCATCTCGCTTTCGGCGATACCGGCGTCGTGATTTACTGCAACAGCGTGCTTGGTGCCTATTCTAATTTCGAAGGCGGGCCTTCATCGCTTGCCGCCGGGCTGACTGGCCGCACCCCGCGTTACGGGCTGCACCTCGATCAGAACCGCAGAGCAACGCGGCGTTTTCGCGTCGAGTATCAACCGCAATATCTGTCCGATTGGGGCGCACTCGGCGGCATCGTCGGCGCACGCACCGGTTCTTATTGGGACGTTCCGGTCATCGAGGGGATTGAGTCGAACCCCGATTCGGATGAAATGAAACACCTGGGCGCGGCGATGGCGAGCTTCGGCTCGGTGCCATTGTTTCACCTGGTCGGCATTACGCCGGAAGCGCCAACGCTGCAAGCGGTCTGCGATCCAGGCACACCTGCCGAAGCGATTGGTGAAGCTGACTTTAAAAGTTTCTTCGCGCGTTATGGCGGTAAGGGCGAAAAGGTCGACGTGGTCGTGTTTTCCGCACCGCAGCTATCGTTGCTGGAGATGCAGTCGCTCGCCGAACTGCTTGATGATAAAACACTGCATAAGGACACCGACCTGCTCGCGGTGACAAGCCCCGTGGTCGCGGCCGACGCCCGACGCTTAGGGCTAGTCGAGCGCATCGAGTCCTCCGGCGCGCTGGTGCTCGAGGGCATGTGTTTCTACCAGAGCTACGCGCGTGAAATGGGTGAAGCCAACGGCTGGAAGCGGCTTATGACTAATTCTGTTAAGCTAACCAATATTATCGGTGGCTACGGCTATGAGCCGACACTCTCCAACATGGAGAACTGTGTCGCGTCGGCCATCGCCGGGGAAATCGTCTGATGGCCATCATCGAGCTCAAGTGCCATGTCGGCGTCGGCCCTAAGGTTTCGGGAGAGGCACTGGTGACCGACGATAATTTTTCGGCGCGATACGATCTTGACCGCATCGCCGGAATTTTTTCACGCCCGCAGCATAAACTTGTTGGCCAAAGCTATGTCGACAAGATCATGGTATTCAATACCGCCAAGGGCGGAGTCGCGTCGGCCTGGATGCTGCACGAAATGAAGTCGCGCGGAATCGCGCCGAAAGCATTCCTGTTTAACAACGTCAACCCGATCCTGGCGCAGGGTGCGGCGCTCGCCGACATGGCGCTGTGCGACCGTTTCAAAGACGGCGATGTCACGCAACTGATCAAAACCGGTGACCAGGTTACGGTGCATCCCGAGGCTGGTCTGGTGACGATTCGGCGGGATTGAGCGGTGCCGCCAGTTGCCGGGAAATTCTGCTCTAAAAATTCGCGGCACTGGTACAATAGCGATTCTCGGCAAGCAACTGAAATATTTGTGAACGCCTATATACAAGGCCTATGACACTGTTAATTTTTTACCTGGCGATCGCAATCGGTGTTTCCTTCCTGTGCTCCATTCTCGAAGCCGCACTGCTGTCGGCCACGCCCAGCTATGTCGAAACGCTGAAATCCGAAAGGCCACGCGCCGGCGCGGTTGTCAACCGCGTCAAGAAAAGGATCGACGAATCGCTGGCTGCGATCCTGATCCTGAATACCTTTGCCCATACCATGGGTGCGTTCGGCGTCGGTGCGCAGGCGCTGATGGTGTTCGGCCCACAATGGGAAACGTTGATCGCGGTATTGCTGACGCTCGCGATCCTGTATTTCTCCGAGATCATCCCGAAGACCCTGGGTGCGACTTTCTGGCGCACGCTGATCATACCCGCTTCGTTCCTGATCCTGTGGCTGGTCAAGCTGGTGTACCCGCTGGTGTGGATTTCCTCGCACCTGACGAAGTTATTCGGACGCAAGACAGAATCCGATATTACGCGCGAGGAAATTATCGCGATGGGGACGCTCGGGAAAAAGGGCGGCGCACTGATTGCACGTGAAAACGAATACCTTTCCAACGTACTGAGCCTGCGGGAGGTGTTAACCGAAGAGGTGCTGACACCGCGCACCGTGGTGCACATGCTCGACCAGAACATGAGCATCAGCGCAGCGATCGATGACCCGCAGACACGGCAATTCTCGCGCATGCCGGTATACGACGATAACCCTGAGAACATTACCGGCAAGGTGCTGCGTCACGACCTGTTCATGGCAGAGCGCAGCGGTCATGGCAGCGAACCGGTTAAAAATTTCGCCATGGAGATACTCGGGGTATCCGAAAAACTGCCGGTGGTGCATTTGCTCGAGCTCATGCTCAAGAACCGCGTACAGCTGTGCCTGGTCGAAGACGAGTTCGGCCAGACCTCCGGTATCGTCACGCTCGAGGATGCGATCGAAACCCTGCTCGGGCGCGAAATCGTCGACGAGAGTGACACCGTCGAAGACATGCAGGAGTTGGCGCGCAACAAGTACCGCGAACGCCTGCGTGACAACAAGAACAAATTTGAATCGCGCGGCCAGCAATAAACCGCTGTTTCCTGCTGGCTGGCGCGGGTTCCGGCCGGAGTCCTGCCTCGCCGAATCAACCCTGTGTCCATCGACAACCCGGTTCTCACTTGACTCGAGCATTCGAATCCCCTTAGATAAACACCTGTCTTACGAACCAACGCCATTGATCGTTCGGGATTAATCCGATGGGTGTCACTTACCTCGACTGCAGCAACGAAACTTGCGAAATTCGCCAGCCCGCGAGCGATCGGCTGGTTTGGTTGGCCGATGATATCAAGTCCAGCGACTACCTGATCGAAGTTCCCGGGGAAGCGCTCGCGGAAATCGAAGGACTCGTTAAATTTTTCACCGACAATCCGCTGCCATTATTGCAGCGCAAGCTCGACGAACTCGAGCTGCCTGTTTGCCGGACCCTGATGAAACGCATGAAATCGATTCTTGACGATGGCGTCGGTTTCGCGGTGCTCGACCGATTGCCGATGGACGATTACCCGATCGATACGCTGCTGGAGGTTTACTGGGTGCTCGGCCAGTGCATTGGTCGCCCGGTGGCGCAGAAATGGGATGGACGGATGATTTACGACGTCAGCGACACAGGCCAGAAATATGCCTACGGCACGCGCGGCTCGTATACATCGGTAGAACTTAATTTTCACACCGATAACGCATTCGCGCGTATGGTGCCGGATTTCGTCGGCCTGTTGTGTCGTCACCCGGCGAAAACTGGTGGTGTCAGCCGCTTTTGCAGCCTTTACTCGGTGCATCAGCGCATGTTCGAGCGATATCCCGACGAACTTGCGCGGCTCTACCAGCCGGTGCTGTTCGACCGCCAGAAAGAACATTGCGACGGTGCCGCACCGGTTTGTCTTGCACCCTACTTCAGCTGGCGCAATGGTCGCATGTTTGCGCGTGCCAATGCATCGCTGATTCGCAAGGGTTACGAAGTGGCCAGTGAGTCCATGGATAAAGCGCTGGCCCGGGCGCTCGAGGCCATCGATGAAGTCTGTGCGGCTGAAGATTTGTGGTTCGAGGCACCACTGGAGCGCGGTCAGATCCAGTACCTCAACAATCACGAGGTCGGGCATTACCGCAGTGCATTCGAGGATTACGACGAACCCGGGCGAAAACGTCATCTTTATCGGCTCTGGCACCGCCAGGCGGGCTCGACGAGTTACGACGGCCAATACCCGTAACGTCATTGCGCTCCCGACTTAAGGTCATTGCAGCCTCTGAGTCGATACGTCGGACCGCGCAATCTATTTCCGGACCTCCGCTTGAGCCAACCCGGGCTATGCCCGTCCGACTGACTGAGAAACTTCGTTAATGGATGCCGGCGGTCCGACGTATCGGTCAAGCCCGGCATGACGATTCATTGTACTGCCGGCATGAAGGGTAGCTGAAACCAGGTTAATCGCGGTATCCAAACAGCCTGTTTTTGACAATTTCGTCGACAATCCCGTCCGGCAGGCATTTTTCCCATTCGCCCCGGCCGTCTTGCAGTTGTTTTAATACGTTCCGGGAAAAGATATTAAACAAGTCATGGTCGCTCGATTCAATGCCAAAGATAAAGTTGTTCTCCAGCAGGTGGCGGTACAGGTACTTCAGGTTTTCCGGCAATTTGATGTTGGAGAAATCCGTGTACTCACCCGATTGATCAATTTCCGGGTAAACCAGCAGGCGCGTATGGTCCGGGAACAGTTTGCCGAAACCCTCGAGGATGCCGCCTTCGACCCCTCGGTAGCTGCTTTCATCAAAGATCTGTCGGATGTTGATTATGCCGACGACGATACCAATCTGCATGTTGGTAAACTGCCTGAAGTAGGCGCGCATCGAGAAGTAGCGCGTGTAATCGGTTATCATGACGCTGTAACCGAGCGAGTTCAGCAATCCAACGCTGGCAATCAAATCTTCTTCTGACACGCCGAGGTCGTTGCCGTGCATGTCGTTAAGCGAGATTTCGGCGAGGGCAACACTGTTTTTAGGTGTCACGCCTTCGATTTCACAGAAGAACTTCAAACCCTGCTCCATCATGTCTACGTTCAGGCGCGTCACCGGTCGGAAGGTACCCCGAATGGTCAGCACATTTTTCTTGTACAGCATCTCGGCCGGGATTACGACCGAGCCGTCCGGCTTGAACATGATGGCGCGGGTTTTCCAGCTGCGGATCAGGTGCAGGTTGATGGCGCGGTTATCGACCTCCTCAAAATAGGGGCCGTAAAATTCAATCGAATCGATTTCAATACGCCCCTGTTCGAGGTTATCGGTCAGCGATTCGATGATTGTTTTGGCGTTTTCGAAGTAAAAGTAAGAGGCGTAGATTAAATTGACACCAAATATGCCCATTGCCTGTTGCTGTCGTTCCGCGTTGTCGTCACGCATGCGTACATGAACGATGATTTCGGATGGCTCGGCGGCTGGATACATTTGTATCCGAATACCACACCAGGCATGGCATTCATTGTCACCCCTGAAACTCCTGGCAGCAATAGTCGCGCCGTAGGCAAAAAAGCGCGACGCCTTGGAGCGGGATTTACCCACCCGATCAATCACCAGTTGAAATTCCTTTTCCAGCATCGCATGAACCCGCGACTTGCTAACGTAACGGCGGTCTTCCTGCACGCCGTAGATGGCATCGGAAAATTTCATGTCGTAGGCGGACATGGTTTTGGCGATGGTTCCAGCGGCCGCTCCCGCCTTGAAAAACTGTCGCGCCACTTCCTGGCCGGCGCCGATTTCGACGATGGTGCCGTATTTCTTTTCGTCCAGGTTTATCCGTAGTGCCTTTTCAACCGTACTGCGGTCGCTAGTATTTTTATCGATCATTTTTCGAGTACCTTCAGACAGAATAATGCATATCGTTGGGCGTGCGCAGAGCCGCAGCAAAGCGATTATATCCCCACATTCCCTGTTATAGACCTGATTAAAATCAATGGCAGTTATTCCTGCAAGAAAAATTTGGCGGTGCCAACCGGACGCCATGGCGGGGATCAAGCCAAAGCGGCGGCGTCGCGATTTGTTTGCAGGCAAGAAAAACCCGACGGGAGGCGTCGGGCAAGGGCTTGATTGGGAAGTTTTACTCGTAACGATAGGATAACCATTTACTATCAGATTAACGGAGACATATTTCACAGGAAAAAGCGCAACAAGTTTGCAAAGTGACTAATTGGCCTGACAACGAACCAGCAATGATGGCAGAATCATTGTCCGCAGGCGGCTGGAGCGACACGAATACCATGAAAGTCATTCCCCTGGTTTTACTCCCTTTATTGCTGAGCGCCTGCGCAAAACCGTTACAACCGGATAACTACCCCGAACAGATATCTTCGACCCAACTGGATAATAATACTTTTCAGGTTTCCTATACCGGAAGCACGACCAGTGCGGATGAAAAAACCATAGACCTTGCCCTGCTGAGGAGCGCGGAAGTGGCGCTGGATAACGGTTTTAATTATTTTGTCATCGTCAATAACAGCGAATCCGACGCCAGCACGTTGAAAGTCAGCGGCCAGGATGAAAGCGACCTCGAAAGTATTGACTATGAGCCGACCATCTACCAGGGTAACCGTTATATACACTCGGATCCTGACACCAACAACACGATCGTTTGTTTTAAAGAAAAACCCGAGGGCTTCGCCTACGTCGCGTTGTTCGTCAAGGCCACGTTGCGCTCGAAGTACCAGCTGGACCAGGTTACCGAATAGCCCGCGGGTCTGCGTGGTCCCTTTTTTCAGGTAACTATCCTCATCCCGGGCAATTACCTTGATGCCCAATCGCTTTGCTGCTAGTTTTCCGCAGGATGCGGTGGCGCTGACAGGGCGGGGAAAGTAGATATATGAATCAGGATGCTGTCAATAAATCAGTTCTGGCGCTGATGGTCATTGCGATATCGGCACTGTTCCTGTCGATGATTCACCAATTCCTGATGGCCATCTTTCTGGCCGGGCTGTTCAGCGCCCTGGCACGCCCCGTGTACCGACGTTTCAGAATCGTCTTCAAAGGGCACGGGCATGCTGCTTCCGTGACCACGTTGTTATTGATGATCATTGTCGTGCTAATTCCTCTGATGCTATTGGTGGGTGTTATCGTCGGGCAAGCAATCGATGTCGGCCAGGCGGTAACCCCGTGGATCAGGCAGAATATAGAACAGCCCGACAGGCTGACGGCATACCTGCAGCAGCTGCCGTTTTACGAATATCTAGAACCGTATCGTGAAATCATACTGGAAAAGGCAGGACAGCTTGTTGGTTCAGTCAGCAACTTGATCGTCGGCGGTCTTTCCCAGGCGACGCTGGGGACGGCCAACTTCCTGTTCATGATCTTTGTCTTTCTGTACACCGTTTATTTTCTGCAGATGGACGGCGACAAGCTGATCAGAAAGATCCTCTATTACCTGCCATTGAACAGCGACGATGAAAGTCTGATGTTGAACAAGTTCACTTCCGTCACGCGGGCGACGGTCAAGGGAACCATGATGATCGGTCTATTACAGGGCGTCCTGGCAGGTGGCGCTTTCGCCGTTGCCGGCATCGACAAT
>JAOTYD010000066.1 GCA_029862005.1 Gammaproteobacteria bacterium
CTCCTTTGAAGAAAACAGACACTCAGCTAGCATTTTGCAGCGTCGGAGAACTACCCAATATAGATACTTACACCCGTTCTCAACGATACTGGTATTAGCTGACAGGTAGCAACTGGTTGTTGGATTCACTGGTACGTTTTTCCATTGTGTTTCAACCAACCCGGTACATGTACACCTTGAGGGTCATGGTGCGTCCAATGAATGACGCCGCCTTGCGAATTCCACTCATACTCTCCGTAGAACTCCACAGTATCGCCTCTATTTAGAGAAGAAATCCTGGGTGCCAAGTCAATGTTGTGAGCTATTAGCAATGTTCGACCAGAGTTCAATCGCAAGATGAATCGCTGGTGGCGAGAACCGTCGTTGTCGTCAGCTAAAATCTTCACGATCTCACCACTTCCTTGTACCTGAAGATCGCTCTGACGCTGTTCGAAAGCTTCTTCAAGAACAGAATCCCCGGACGAACTTGGAGAACCGATACGATCCTCTAGTCCTAGATCATTCCAAACGTAGTATGCCGCAATAAGTATCGCGACAAGCGATAGTACTCTCTTCAAAGATATGCCGATTCGCGTGACGCTCACATCAGTGTCGGGGCTTTGCCGCGCCCGCCTGCAGGCGCTTGTAAGGTTGCAGGGTCATGCATCAGGGTCCCGTGCTAATCGACTAGCTACTAATACTACGGTGATGAATGCCACGACAACGATAATTCCGATGACCAATGTAGAGTGTACTCCCATCTGCCAAGCTATGAATGGAGGTGCTAGAAACGAAGCAATGGCTACCAGTATCGCGATATAAACTTTTTGATGCCCAAAATTCCAGGTCCACCCAAAGGGCAGCAAATTCCTTACTATGATACGAGGATCATCGTTACAGCAGTACACGATTCCCAGTTTCCAGTTAGCCGGATCTGTTCGCATTGTTTCATACTTTGACATCAGACTACCTACTGACACCTAACAACCCAATTATAAAGCTTTTAACCCGATAAAATACTGGTTTGCGCGGCGCTGGCTGATGATTTTGAAAGTGCCTCGGGCCAGTACTTCGACAACGACGAGGATCGGTTTGCCCCGCCTCATTCCGATAAGCTCGATACAAAAAATCGGAAGATATTGTGCGCGCTATCGAGGCGGTCCTGATTGAAAAAGCATAGAAGGCCCGGTTTTTTGGAAGTCGGCAGACCTTAGCCAGAATAGACTGACCAGATAGCGGTAGCAATTTCCACTTTCTGTTGAACACTGTTAAGCACTCACGAGCTTCCAGCATTGATAAATTCACCTTATTCGCAGACCCGGCAATAAACCAATTTACTTTGTGGAAAAGAATGGCCGGGCATATACTTACCTGTTCGAGTGTGCTGGCGCCCAATGGGGGCAGGTACATCAAGATATACTCCTCATTGGAACTCCGGTAACACACCCTGTAACCAGATAGAGGAGAATGTTATGTCAATGCGCGACCAGTTTGACAAACTCAATAATGCATATGCTGGCGCTACCGAAGCGGGAGATGCGGAGGTTTTATCCCGTTTGTTTACCGAGGATGCGATGCACCTGTCACCCGGAAATCCCCCAGCCGTTGGGCGACAAGCCATCCAGAAGAGCCACGAAAAGGAACTGCAAGATTCGGGTGGAGGCTACAATTTGATCATCAAAACTCTGGACTTTCAGGATCAGGGAGACACTGGATACGCGGTGGGTACCTGGGAAACCGAGGATCAAAGCGGTAATTGGCTGGATGTGGTTGAGCGCCAAAGCGATGATTCATTGCTGTACAGCAGAATATGCTGGAACGAGAGCTAAAACGACTTTTACGCTGTCCCACTGAGTTCAGCCGTCGGCGCGTTACTCAGTTTAATCCCTCACCATCCTGGTAAGAGCGATTTAACTGACTCAGGGTGTTGCTCCTGTGAGCCGCCCAGCGTATAGATCTGGCCGATCAGAAAAAAATTTTGGACGATGGCCTGCGGTAGGCAGACGAATACAAACTTTTAAGAAAAAAAAAGCATAATCTGTCTGAAGCTCGGAGTATTCGGGACGAGGCTAGCTAAAGGTCTGCGACCTTCGCAGCTTTGTCGTGCCAGCGCTCGACGACGTCGCGCAACGCAAAACAGCGTTCGAGCAAGGCCAGATCGGATGCTCCGAGGCCTGCGTCGGTCATGTAATCGTGCCAGGTCGCTGTCACCTCGAGCACTGCAGCGGCGATTTCGTGGGCAAGGTCATCGGCCACACCCATGCGCTTCGCTGCGGCCTGGATATTGTCGGCGGTGGGGCTACTCCCGAAAGGACCGATAGCGATGGCATGTGAACCCTGCAGGCTGATTTGGGGCACGATATCGTAGCCGGGAGAGAACGAGTAGTCCGAAGCCGAAGCTCGCTTCATGAAGGCGTGGTTCCGCAGGTGGTCGTCGGTGTTGCCGATCGCGATGTTGAATAGCATGCGGCGAAACACATCCGTGCCGAGATCGCTGGTCAGATGACCGATGCGCTTGCCGAGCTGGGTAATGCCGGGATATGACATCGTCGATTCGTCGATCTCGGTGATATCGAATTTGTTGATGAGACTCGCTACCGAGACCAGGTGATGCTGCTCGTCGGGGGACTGGTCGAAGCGTTCCACCAATAGCACCGGCCCGCGATCGGTTTCCGTGAGGCTCACATCCGGTACTTCGATGCCGGCTTCGTGCGCCATGCGCATCGATGCGAGCTCGACCCGGCACATATCGACCAGGTCCGAATCGCGGTTGAATTTCGCGATCCATTCGCGGCCGTCGTTTTCGATGAGTGACTTGGGCCGCGCGCCGCCGATGCCACTGCCGTGAAAAAAGAAGGGCTCCAACGCGCGGTCCACTTCCTTGCCGGCCTCGATATCAGCGGCAATGTGCTGCAAATGTACCAGGCCTTCGAACGGTCGCTCGGGCGGCGGTCGTACCGGGTCGCCGATATCCGCCGTAAAGTGCAATGCGCCCACGCCTTCGCCCGAGGCGGCGAGCAGGAATTCGACTTGTGTGACCGGCGGTGGTTGCCGGGTTTTGGTAAGCCAGCGCCTGCCCCACTCGTCGGGTCCCGCGTCGATCAGGACGCCGAACATCGCGGGCGTGTCGCGGGTGCGATGTTTGACGTGGATGTCGGAGTTCAAGGGCAGGTTGATCGGGTCTAAAGCAAATGCCCGTGGATGGTTGATATAGGGTTTCGCATATTTAAAGCGACCGGCCTTGTCGTCGACAATCAATTGACCGGCGAGCAGTATCGTGCCGTCGCCGAGGTCCGCGTGGATGAATAGTTTCTCCGGCATCAGATGTCGAACTCGTCTGCATCCGATGCGAGAGGTGCGCGTGCACGCTTACGCATGGCGTTACGACCGAGGGCCTCACCCAGGGTATCGTCGCCCCGGGCGATGACCCGATCGAACGCCGTCGGTAGTCCGAGCACGTCAAGCAGCGCAAGGTAAGCGCCGACCGTGATGTGCGGTGAACCGGCCTCGACTTTTCTGATCGAGCTCTCGGACAATCCGGCTTTAACCGCGGCATCGGCCTGGGTCCAGTTTCTGAGCAGGCGGGCATCTTTCAGGCGGGCCCCGAGAGCGGCCAACGAACCCAGGGCTGCATCGCTGATCAAGGAATAGGAGAGTGAGCTTCTCGGCATAGTGCGAATTACATGTAAAGCAAGCTATATAGTACGTCAATCCACAATTATCAAGTTATATAGATGGCATTCCATGAAGCGGTGCACTTTTTTGAGCACACTACTATAGAATTATGTCAACAAAACGATTTATATGAATTGTTAATAAGCTTTAAGCATGTTATATAACATGCTTTGGATTTCCAATGCACTTGTCATCACTGTTGATGTTGTTAATCTGCTTAGCGGTCTTCATTCTGTTCGATTGCTGCGAGAACTGCTCTGAAGAGGTCCACGAGTGCCCCACCTGTTCGTCAACCGGCCGCGGCTGCACGACACAGATATTGTTCGAGCCAATGGACTTTGTTGCCTGGCTGGCCACTCTGGGCCCGCGCCCGCGCGCTAATCCTTCCTATTCCCAAAAGGTGACCGGCGCGCAATGAGATAGGGTCACGACTGTTAAACCGTTTGAAAGGGGATACGTATTTACTGTAAAAATCTGGGTCTTTTTACTGGCCGTAGCAAAACCCTGGTGTTATGGATCTGAGTGTCTGCTATCCGAAAAGCAGACGCTGAGGATCTATTTGCAAAAGGCGGCTAACGACCCTAAAGAGACTCTCAGGCTAACCGTAGGTGTGCCGCGCAGGACGTACAGCACAATCTCTCCAGGCGCGCCATCTTTAAATCCTTGAAGGTCAATGACTTATGAGATTTTTTGAGTGTGCTTAAACGGTGATCCCATTTCGGGACTTTTCTATATACACCGCGATTAATAATTTTTTATGTGGTATATTCTGCGTTCTTGTCGTTCTTTCTACGTTCGTTAACTCAGCGTGGCATCAACCACATCATTTTTATCGTCGCCACCTAAATCCTGGCTTCGCGGTTCACGCAACGTAACACTGTTCATCTATATCCTGTAACTGTTACACCTTTACGCTGCACTGTTGTTGCCTGCTGATTCTTGCGTTATGCCGACAAAATTCTCTATATCTACTTGGTATCACCCAAGAATTAGCTATCACTTTCTGGATCACTATGACTACAGGCAACACCGAATTTCGAGAACCACAACCAACCATTCTTTCTTTTGTAAAAGACCTCCCCAACCTATGTTCACTTGCGGGATTAGCCTGCACCATTTTATCCATTTACTTCAGTATTCTTGGGGTTTATTACGCAGCAATGATTGGCATGATCTGGGCCGTTGCTTTTGACTGGGCGGATGGACTTATTGCACGAAGAATGAAAGGGCGGACAGGGACCGACCAAGTTTTTGGTGGCCAGCTTGACGTATTAATAGATATTGTGAGCTATGGAGTCGCTCCGGCCGTTCTTCTGCTGAGTTATGGAAACTTTGACCCAATATTTCTAGCAGGAGCTTTTTTAATGCTCGCTGCAAGTGCGATACGACTGAGTTATTTCAGCACTTTTGGTCTTTCTGGCGAGTCGAAATATACGGGTCTAGCTCTCGATAACAACAATATTATTCTGGTTTTCATATTTTTATTTGAAAGTATTTTAAGTCAGGGGATTTTTTCAGTCGTGCTCTATGCCAGTGGTGTAGGACTTGCGATCATGAATGTGTCCCAGATCAAGACACCAAAGCTTTCTGGAAATCCGCGCAATGTTTATTTTCTTGCGATTTATACGCTTGCAATGACAGGTGTTTATGGCTGGAAACTTTTTTAGCAGATAACGAGATTAAAAAGCTGCAGTAGCGAAAAATATTTTATATTAGGAGTTAATTTACACAATGATTGTATATACGGTAGGCACTTTTGATTTGTTACATGTTGGGCACCTTGCATTACTAGAGTACTGCGGAACATTAGGTGATGTCGTTGCAGTTGGTGTTGCCTCCGATCGAGTGGTGAATTCTTATAAACCTAATGTACCTGTTATTCCCCTCGATCAACGAGCGGAAATGCTGAAAGCTTTGCGCTGCGTTGATATCGTACGTCCCTACCATGAACTTGAATATATTTCTGGTTGTAAGGAATTGAATGTGGATATATTCGTTGTAGGAGAAGATTGGGGCAAAAAACCCTACAATATCGATGTGGAATCCTATTTAAAAAGCAAAGGTAAAAAGGTTATACAAGTGCCCTATAACTCCCGAACCTCATCTACCAGGATAAAGGAAAATACTATCGCTCAATCTCACAGGAGAAATTATATCGAGCAAGCAGTTGAATACCATTAACAGTAAAACCCCGGTAAATGATAAATTTACCAATTTAATATTTTAGGTAGCCAGACAATCGTAATTATCCCCTGCCGGGACTTTATCTATGCTAAGGTGGTCTGGTAGATCTCCTCCGCCAACGTCAGCTTACCTCTTGCCGAATAGCGGCCTTCCCATAGTTACATCACAGGACGGGCTACTCTCCATCGATTTCAGTAGTTACAAATTGTTACAGCCAAACATAGCCTGCTTTAATAGAAGGCGCTGTTGTAACTGATTCCCCACCGTTTTCCAGGAGTTAATAACATGAGTAAAGAACACAAAAACAAACGCGATGCCAAAAAGAAACCGGCAATGTCGCCCAAAGAGAAAAAAGCGGCAAAACTCGCCAAAAAGGACACGAGGAATATCCTGGGGAATTGAACAGGTATTGTTCCAGCTTACCAAATAAGGCTCATTTGCACTGCTTAATGCTACATTTCGAGATTGATCGAGACCGCAGGTTATTGTTTTACAAAAACCTACTATTTTATCAGTAGAGCTACGAGCCGAACGGTCGGGAACTCGAATCGCCCAAGGCGCGCCATCTATTTGAAAAGCCCATATTTGCGATCATAATTTGTTTGCTGAGTGTTCGCTTCTGGCCGAACTCAGAAGCCCAGGTATCACTTTTCAGCGTCTGCTATTGGGGAAGTAACAGCACAGCGATTGGTTTCATCGACTGCATGCGCTTGTTAGGCGGGCAATCTTACGGGATGATGCCAATAGATGATATTTCTGAGTACCCATCAATATTACAAATTCCTGTAACGTAAACACGCAGCTGAAGTCCCGATTTTATTCCCTCGAGTAGAGTATCGAACATTTTATCCGAACCGCGAGAGTCATAGTTTTGATAGAACCAGTTTTTCTCTTTACAACCACTTGGATTATTCTTAACCGGGAGTCTAAATTTATAGTAGTGACGGGAAGTCGGAATTAGCTCTGCTACAGTTACGTAATCTGTCCAACCTGCACTGGCAATAGCAAGATGTGAGAAGAGTGTGGCAACTATAATGAGGATTATTGAAGCCTTGCTTTTCATTTTTGCTCGAAATCTCTCAAAATTAGGCCACCTGGCAGTATATTAATAAGGTCTTTGACATTTTAATAGATATTAACAGGTTGACCTGATCACCGCGTTAAAAGCCGCATAAAAGCGTTCGCTGTTGGTCGAAGATTGCCACCTGGGGGATTGCTTATAAGCGTCCGTTATCGGGAATTCGAACGCATAAGAGATCTATATCAGCGGCGAAAAACTACCTAAATGAAATTTTATGCACTAACGGTGACCGTAGCCCTGTAATTCGAGCCACCCTGAATGTGGGATTTCCCTATAATTCTGACTCTGGGAGGTCCCAAAATGAAGCGCAAGCGCTACTCCGAAGAGAAAATAATTTCGATCCTGAAGGAACACGAAGCCGGCGCCTCGGTGCCTGACATCGCCCGCCGTCACGGCATCGCCGAGAACACGA
>JAOTYD010000067.1 GCA_029862005.1 Gammaproteobacteria bacterium
TCCGTATTGTTTCGACTGAATAAGCTGATCATATTCTTTATCATTAACTTCATTAGGTTACCCACCTGGATGTGTCAGGTATTCCTCGTTTAATTGACGCTTCCTATGATCGTAAAAATAGAAATGTTTGTATGTGGCATTTCACACACGCGAACGGGGACAATCGGTGAGCGCAACAAGGGCGAGTGGTTTTGAGTAAATGGAATCAAGGTGGGTTTACAAAAATTTGCGCTTGCAGCGATCAATCTCTTGATGAGAACCATGCTTGATGTGGTAAAAACCACATACCCGTGCAACTAATTGGCCCACTATAAAGGCGTTGGGAAACGAGGAAAGCGCGATGATTATAGAACTGGCTTACATATTTGGATTTTTCTGCCTGTTTTTTTCAGCTCAGGTATTGGCGGCAAAATTAACTGAACATAAAGCGGATGGCGTCAAGTTCAATGTGAAACTGAACTTAGTTGATCAAACAGGTTCGGTAATCAAAAGCGGTTTGGTCACAGCAAGTTTTGTAAATTTGCTTGACCGGGAAACGCTTAGTCCGAAGGGGTCCGATGACAAAATGGCGCGCTTGATACTGGTGCCTGAAATAACGGTATATGGCCCAAAAGTCGAGCTTGAGGACAAAGAGAAAACAACGAGCGAGCTGAATTTAATCATTCCGTCTCTTCAGCAAAGCTATGAGGGAGATCAGACCTATGTCAATTTCAAGGTAGGGCTTCAGGATATTGAGGCAACTGCCAGTACGGGTGAAGAGTCTTCTGAGAACAACGAGGTCATTATCTGGAATTAAAAATGGCGATTAAAGAATTGGAAGATGCAGGCTTTGATTAGGATTGAAAATTACTGGCTTCAATCGTTACATTCTGTTAGCGGTGGAATGTTTGATAGACAGAAACTACTAGACCAGCAGCGAAAGAGTGTCTATTCTGCATCTACTTTCCGATTGTTCTAAAAGAACAAAAAAATAATGGTGAGAGTAGCGCAACAGGGGCGATGCGCTTACATCTCGGAGTATGCTGGGGAAACGCATCGACCAAGAGGGGACCAAGTAAGTCGCTATAAGCGATTCTACATTCTTGGCCTGTGGATTGGTTTATTATTTTTATTTCTTCATTCACCTCAGGCGCTTTCTCAAAACACCCTGAAATGGGTCGCAACACTCAAATCAGTTGAAGGGACCGTCGAGGCCCGAAAAGCAACACAAACTGAGTGGTTACCAGCCGCATTTAACGACGTCTTCACCATCGGTGATTCTATTCGTGTGCTGGCTTACGGCAGGGCAGCGATTCTACTTCCTGACGATACAATTTTACGTCTCGATCAAAACACTACCGTCACGTTTACCGAGCCTCAGGATGAAACTCGATCATGGCTAGAGCTGCTCAAAGGTGCAATTCATATCATTAGTCGTGATCCGCAGGCCCTGAAAGTAATTACGCCATTTGCGGGGGCTGGGCTCGAGGGTACGGAATTTTTGATTGTAGTTACCGAAGATGAAACCATTGTAACCGTCTATGAGGGTGAGGTGTCGGTAAGCACCGATTTCGGTGATGTGAACGTAACACCTGGGCAGCGCGTAACCGCTCGAACTGGGCAACAACCCATAGCACAAGTAGCTGTGCGTCCACGAGATGCCGTGCAGTGGACGCTTTATTATGCTCCGATTTTTGACGATGAAATTCCAGCTGCAGATGAGGAAGCGCAGGCTGATCAAGCCGATAACCCGCTTTTTTACACCGGTCGGGCATCAAAACGACTTGCCGTCGGCCGGGTTGACGAGGCACGCACCGATATAGCGCAGGCATTAAACATTGATCCAACCAACGTTGATGCCTTGGCACTGCAGTCAATTATAGCCGTGGCTCAAAATGATCTTGATTCGGCGTTCGCGCTGGCGAATCGGGCGTTGGCGCAGGACTCTGATTCAGGCGCCGCGATGATTGCACTCTCTTATGCGCAACAAGCGATACTGGATATTTCTGGCGCTCTGATCACAATGCAAAGCGCTGTCGAACGTCATCCATCGAATGGACTCGGGTGGGCGCGATTGTCGGAGCTATGGCTTGCTGTTGGGGACTTGAATCAGTCGCTTATTGCAGCACAAACTGCAGTCGACCTAAATTCGAATGTTGCGCGAGCACAAACGGTGCTGGGCTTCGCCTATCTTGCCCAAATCGAGATCCCGCAAGCGATAGATGCTTTTAACAAGGCTATTATTCTGGATCAGGCAGCACCGTTGCCCCGGCTTGGCCTCGGTCTTGCCATGATTCGTGCGGGGGATTTAGCAGCGGGTCGGGCGGAAATTGAAATTGCCGTCATTCTTGATCCGGGTAACGCACTGATTCGCAGCTACTTAGGCAAAGCCTACTACGAAGAAAAACGTGATGATCTCGCTGAGTCGCAATTCGATATTTCCAAAAAACTGGATCCGCTGGATCCAACACCTTGGTTCTATGACGCCATTCGCAAGCAAACCGAGAACCAGCCGATCGAGGCGCTGGCGGATCTCGAGGCTTCGATCGAGAGGAATGATAATCGGGCCGTCTATCGCTCACGGCCAAACCTGGACAGAGACCGAGCCGTAAGAGGTACCAGTCAGGCACGTATTTACGACGATCTCGGCTTCGAACAACTTGGTGTCGTCGAAGGTACGAAATCACTCAGCATCGATCCGGCAAATCACTCCGCACATCGCTTTCTCTCCGACAGCTATGCGACACGACCCCGCCACGAAATCGCCCGCGCCAGCGAATTGTTGCAATCGCAGTTGCTTCAGCCAATCAACATGAACCCGGTACAACCACAACTCCCGGAAATCGATCTTAGTATCGTTACCGGCGCCGGCCCGGCTGAGGCGGCATTCAATGAATTTACACCCTTATTCGAACGTAACGGCCACCAGTTCGTTGTTTCCGGTCTGTCTGGCAGCAACGATACCTGGGCCGATGAAGTGGTGCTGTCTGGAATCAAGGATCGTGTCTCCTACAGTATTGGGCAGTTCCATCATGAGTCTGACGGTTTTCGGACAAACAACGATGTCGAGCACGATATCTACAACCTTTTCGCCCAGGCCGCGCTCAGCGAACAGATCGATATTCAATTCGAATTTCGAAAGCGCGAGACCGAACAGGGAGATCTGCGTCTCAACTTCGATCCCGACGACTTCTCTGTCTCGGAGCGACGGATCATCGAGCAGGATGTCGGACGACTTAGCTTACACCTCGCACCATCGCCGCGGTCCGATTTCGTCGTATCGCTGATCCAGACCGACCGCGAAGAAGCGCTAAATCAAATGGATCCGATGACTCCAACTCTCGATGTTGACCTTGAGACCGGGGGTGACGACATTCAGGGGCAGTACCTATTTCGGGGCAATCGCTTCAACGTTACGGCCGGTCTCGGTGCGTCCGACATCGACGTTGACCGGCGCCAGGTTATAGATCTGAGCCCAACGTTCCCGGGCGGTATCTGCCCGCCCTTCCCGCCGTTTTTCGGGGTGTGCACGATCACGACCATCGCCGACACGGAGAACGAACAACGCAACGCGTACGTATACGTCAATGTGATCGGACCCACCGACGTAACCTGGACCGTTGGCGCGAGCCATGATTCCGTGGAGGAAGGCTTCCTGGATGTGGATGAGTCCAATCCCAAGGTAGGTTTGCGGTGGGACGTCACTGATAAGGTCCGTCTGCGAGCGGCCTACCTGGAGACCGTAAAGCGGACACTGGTCGCCGAGCAGACGCTCGAGCCGACGCAGGTCGCGGGTTTTGCCCAGTTCTTCGACGACTTCAATGGCACCAAAGCCGAGCTTTATGGAGTCGGCCTCGATGTAACCCTCCGACAGCCGGAGCGACGCAACTCGCTATCGAGTGGGCTTTACGCCGGCTTCGAGCTTTCGCATCGAGATTTAGAAATTCCTAGGATCCAGGGCACTACAGGGATGATTACCCCCGAGGACCAACGCGAAGACCTTGACCGCGTCTATCTCTATTGGACACCCCACCCGGAATGGGCGGTCCGTGTCGAAATCCAACGCGAGCGCTTCAAGCGCACAGACACATTGGGTCTGAGCCTGCCGACCGAAGTTGAAACGACCAGCCTGCCATTCGTCGTTCGTTACTTCCGGGCAGCGGGATTGTTCGCACAGGTCGGTACGACATTTGTACAGCAAGACGTCGACCTGGCGCCGACATCGACCTTTGGCGAAGACAGCGAGGACTTTGTCGTGGTCGATGCTGCTATCGGTTATCGCCTGCCCCGACGCCGTGGCATTTTGAGCCTGGAGGTCAGAAACCTATTTGACGAAGACTTCCTGTTCCAGGACGCCAACATCCAGAGATCCGAGCCGAGCAATCCACGCTTCATTCCCGACCGCACCGTCATGGGCCGGGTAACGCTTAGCTTCTGAGCCCATCGTTGCAGAGGAGGTGAGGGCACATTGACTGATCAAAGTTTTACCAATGCACCACAATTAAAATTTGAAACTGAAGAAACAGAAACACTACGACTAAGAGGAACCCGATTTGGTCGGTGCAATACATGAGAGAGGTGATCGTGTCATTTGCACACCCACACGAAGTAGAAAAAATCATCACTGAATGCAAACAAAGAGGAATCAGACATGAAAATATTGATCGTAGGACTACTCAGTTTAATCGTACTAACAGCGTGCGTCCGAAATCCAAGCCAATTTTACAGGGAAATTCCCATCCAAATTCCCGCTGTCGCGGATGTAGAACCGGCCGCTATCCCTCCAGGTCTCAAGGATTTCTGCGATGACAAAAAACTAGTATTGGTCGTCACCGTAAACAAAAAGGGTAAACCCAAAATCAGGAAATGTCCTGGGATCAGAACCGAGGACGATCTGCCTGATGGCGTGGACAAGCCCGATGGACCGCCTGCCGCACTCGGCGGTACCCAAAAGTGGATCATGCCGGGGGACCCAGATCCGTGCATCGAGTGGGGAGTTGGCGGCTATTCAAGCTTCTATTGCTGGTAATAAAGCAGATCTGTAAGGGGCGAGGCCATTGTGGCCTCGTCCATGCCATTCTTACAACGTCTGAACCCAAGGCAGTTGATTGTTGGGGTCCGCAGTCAACAGAAAATCTGGGATCAGGTCTTGTTATTTGCTAATTTCCTGCTGGCTAGTTCTTCAACTAGATCGCATTGAGCACCTTAAGCCGGTGTTGATTTCTAGCAAGCAAAACACAAGACCTGGCCCTGTTTTACCTAAGTTCGATTGAAAGCAATCGTGGTCGGTGCCAGAAGGTAACAACCTATCTTTACTGTACCATTAACCCTGAAATTATTTTTGATATGAGATAGATTCGTATCTGGTAATCGATAAAACTCTAAATTCAATCTCCTGGTTAATAGTCACCACATATGCGGCGCGGTATCAAAGGTCTGCTTCTCGGTATCACGATAGGCTTGATTGGCAGCCTGTTTGGATTATCGCCCTATGGTATTTCATTCGAGAAAAGTTTCGGTCTCGAATGGTTGTTTACTAGCCGTGGCGCAATTAAACCTCCCGCCGGAACTGTTGTTATCGCAATCGATGGATTTACCGGCGATAAGTTGGGTATCCCCGAGTTACCTCGAGAATGGCCCCGGTCGATACATGGCGAATTAGTCGACGCCCTGGTCAATCTCGGCGTTTCCACTATTGTTTTCGATCTTGATTTTCACAAGCAAAGATCGGCGGAGGATGATCAGGCATTCGCCGATGCAATCAAGCGATCCGGCCATGTCGTGCTGTTTCAAAATCTTATCGGGAAAGGACGTCCGCTGGATGATAAAACCGGAAAGTCCCATGGTAATCTCTGGGTCGAACAGTTGCATTCGCCAGTACCCATACTTTCTGATGTGGCAAGAGGTTTAGGGCCTTTCCCACTTCCCCGATCCGAAGCTTCGGTCAATGAATTCTGGGTGTTCAAAACCAGTGCGCAAGAAATGCCGACAATGCCCGCTGTCGGTTTCCAGATCCACGCACTAAGAGCTTATGATCAATTCTATCGATTGCTCAACAATAGCGGATTGACAAAATTGGTAGACATTCCAGAATCAGAATCAGATATTTCGAATCCCGATGATTTGCGCAATCTGATGACCGGAATTCGAAGTGTGTTATCGAAAACGCCGGCACTGACTAATAGTATTACTCTCGAATTGAATAAGCCCTGGGTTGCAAATGAGACTGCGGAAACCAAGCATCTACTAAGATCACTTGTTTCCATGTACATCGGCGACGATAAACGCTTTCTGAATTTTTATGGACCACCGGGAACCATAGAAACCATTCCCTACCAAGCCGTCATTCAAGGTCAAGATCCAATTTCAAATGCGAATGCACAAGGACTAGATTTGGCTAACAAGGTTGCATTTGTGGGGTATTCGGATTTTTACGACCCCAACCAACCAGATCGATTTTATACCGTGTTTACCAATGCAAAAGGTATTGATTTAAGTGGGGTTGAAATTGCAGCAACTGCCTTTAGTAATTTGCTTCATAAACAATCGCTGCAAATTCTCAACGCTAAGGACATGCTAATCATCCTGTTTTCTTTTGGCTTTTTAATGACCATGTTGATTTATTATGCACCGGCCATCCTGGGTGTTCCCACGTCCATTGTTATTGCTGTTGGGTTTGTTCTTTATTCACAATCACTATTCGATGATAGCTACCTGTGGCTACCTCTAGCGACCCCAATTATGGTTCAATTTCCATTAGCCTTGTTTATTGGTCTTTTGATTCAGTACTTTCAGCAACGCCATAAAGTGAAACATATCAGCGAAGCGATTAGCCGATATGTGCCCGAGGAAGTCTCAATAACCCTGACCAGTAATGACTTAAAGCCCGAAGATATTCATCAGGTCAGTTTCAGCACTTGCCTGGCGACCGATATGGAGGGTTTTACGAGCATTTCTGAAAAAATGGATCCCGGAGAGCTCGCTGATTTTTTAAACGATTACTTTGATACGTTGGCGCAACCTCTAATAAATAATAATGTAACGGTAACCGATTTCCGCGCGGATGCCATTATGTGCGCCTGGACCGGTCAAGAATCGGATGTCGAGATACGCATCAAGCCTATCCTGGCATCATTGCAGGCAGCTGACGCCATCGAGGATTTCAGGGCCAGGCATGATGCTTTCGAGGCATCGTTGCGTATCGGTATGGAGACCGGTGAAGTTTATGTCGGGCATTCCGGCGGTGGAGGTCATCTTGGTTACCGTGTCGTGGGTG